>NZ_PDDM01000024.1 GCF_002914585.1 Pseudanabaena sp. BC1403 | reverse complement strand
GACAATTAGTGCTTTCGTTTTTTCTCTCTTCTCTCAACCAGACAAGTTAGTTGTCGCGACTGGTCAAGTTAATTGTCGTCTAATACTTGGCGATTTGTCCCAAAATAGCCTGCCGTGTTGACCGAATTACTGCTCTCGTTGACCAGTTATAGTGATTCAGAAATCGGCTTAATGCACTGGCTGATTTTACCTCTGTATGTTCTAGATTGGGATGTCCTTGTGCTTCAAGAAATAGTCCTAGTATTGCATTCAGACTTGCTTTCTGATACACACTTGGCATTAAACACAGTAGGCTATACACTAGTCCTTGGGCGTACTTAACGATGCTTTCCATAATCGTTATTTGAATTTATTACTACGCCCTTTTTTTCACACTTTTGCTCTCTTTTCAACCCCTTTCCAGAATGGTGCAAGATCTGAGAAAAAGTAAAGCCAAGGACAACAAAGTATATTCTGAAGTTCTTATAGTAACTGACTTTATAGCTCTTGAAGATGTCTGATGTTAGCTTAATGATTTCTTCATGACTTATTGCCCAAAATATTGACCAATTTTTAAGTATGCTAGATACTACTATTCCTTAAAACTTTAAAAAGAACGCAAAGATATTCATGGGTAACTCAAAACGGGCGCTGATCACAGGCATCACAGGACAGGATGGCTCCTATCTATCAGAGCTATTACTAGCTAAAGGCTATGAGGTGCATGGGATTATTCGCCGTTCTTCTACTATCAATACAGGCCGCATCGATCATCTATATCAAGATCCTCATTTGCCTGAAACAAAGTTGTTTCTGCATTATGGAGATCTCACTGATGGTACGACTTTGGGACGTATCTTAGAGGATGTTCAACCCCATGAAGTGTATAACCTTGGTGCACAGTCCCATGTGCGGGTTAGCTTTGATTCACCTGAATATACCGTTGATGCAGTTGGTATGGGTACTTTGAGGCTACTAGAAGCAATCCGTGACTATCAGCAGCGCAATGGTCATGAGATTCGTTTTTATCAAGCTGGTTCTTCGGAGATGTATGGTTTAGTTCAGGCTGTGCCCCAAAATGAGTCAACGCCTTTTTATCCCCGTAGTCCCTATGCTTGTGCGAAGGTCTATGCCCATTGGCAAACTATCAATTATCGCGAGTCCTATGGGTTGTTTGCTTGCAATGGTATTTTGTTTAACCATGAGTCCCCACGGCGCGGAGAAACGTTTGTTACAAGAAAAATCACTAGAGCGATCGCTAACATAGTGGCTGGCAAGCAAAAAAAACTTTATCTTGGCAATCTTGATTCCAAACGTGACTGGGGCTATGCTAAGGACTATGTAGAAGCAATGTGGTTGATGTTGCAGCAGGAGCAGCCCGATGACTATGTGATTTCTACTGGCGAAACTCATTCAGTAAGAGAATTTCTGGAAGAATCCTTTGCTTATGTCAATCTCAAATGGGACGACTATGTTGAGATTGATCAACGCTATTTTCGTCCTGCCGAAGTTGATTTATTGTTAGGAGACTGCTCGAAGGCAAAGCAAAAATTAGGATGGCAGCCTCAAGTCTCTTTTCGCGGATTAGTAAAGCTAATGGTAGACACAGATCTAGAAATGTTAGGTTTAAGAAGACCCAACACATAATGCCTATTGCCGCGCAGTGATTCAATGAAGCTGATTGCAATCCTATTATTTCATAAAATTGGTCTAGAAAAATGACGTTAGTTTCCTATTCCCAAAACCACGAAGATATATTACTGTGGAGAGCTCTTAAGAACATTGAGAATGGATTCTATATAGATGTAGGAGCTAGTGATCCTCAAGAAGATTCGGTTACTTATTTATTTTATAAGCAAGGCTGGAATGGTATTAATATTGAACCATCTCTCCAATCCTATGAAAGATTGTGTAAAGAACGTGATCGAGACATCAATTTGTGTTGTGCTGCAGGTAGCTACGAAGGACAAATAACCTTCTATGAAGTTCCTACTCGCGGTTGGTCTACATCCAATCCAGAAACAGGCCAATACTATTTCAACAATAAAAATGCTGTTTTGAGAGAAGTAGAAGTTCTTCGTCTTGACACTATAATTAAAAACTGCAATGCCAACACAATACACTTTCTAAAAATTGATGTTGAAGGCGCTGAATTAGATGTCTTGAGAGGTTTAGACTTAAAACAGTTCCGACCTTGGATACTAATGGTTGAGTCCCTGTCTCCAATAAGTCATAAGCCATCTTATGAACTTTGGGAAGCTAACATTACGGAGAAACAATATAAGTTCACCTATTCTGATGGTCTTAATCGCTTTTACTTAGCTAACGAGTACTATGAGAAGCTAAAAGATTGTTTTGCTTATCCACCCAATGTTTTAGATGGTTTTTTACCTAGCTCCACCGTCCATTGGCTTGTCGAAGCCCAGAATTTACAAGCCCAAAGCCAGAATTTACAGGTCCAGATAAAAGATTTAGAATCTCGTCTTCATCATTTTGAAGCTCAAGCCAATCATTTTGAAGCTCAAGCCAATCATTTTGAAGTTCAAGCCAATCATTTTGAAGCTCAAGCCAAAATTTTAAGTCAGAGCCGTTCATGGAAAATGACTACTCCTCTAAGAAAGATTGGCAAAATTGCAAGAGCGTTAAAAAAGCAATTGCGTATGTTGCGGGATCGGTGCAAGAATCCACGCAATATGGCAAGATCGGTCTATCGAAAGCTTATAAAGCCCAGTCTTAATTTTTATAGTGAATATTTCACGAAAAGCCGCAAACGCAAGTTAGTATATGCCCCCCAAAGTCATGACAGCTCATATACTAACTCGCATAAGTCCAGTCTCATACACCTACCTTTACCCACTGGCAAAAGGATCATATATTTATTTGTTGATCATACTATTCAATGCTCAACAAATACTGGGGTACAGAGAGTCACTAGGGCATTAGCAACTTCTTTGTCTCTTTGTGGTGAGCGTGTACGCTATATCAAATGGGATAGTCAAAATAATCAAGCCCTGCTAATCAACTTGAGCGAGCGTAAGCATCTTGCTAATTGGAATGGACCTGCTCTAACAGAAGAAGACTTACAAATTTATTTGTCTTCTAATCAGACCCCAGTACATATTGATCAAAAATTAGATGGTGAAAATCATTGGTTAATCGTCCCAGAAGTTACGCACATTACATTTCAAGAATATCCAGTTACTCTTGACTTACTGATGTGGGCAAGACGAACGCATCTTAAAATCGGTTTCATATTTTATGATGCTATCCCACTGCAAAGACCAGAGTTTGTAAATATGGCTGTTAAGCATATGAATTATATGCAACAGCTTCTCCTAGCAGATGTAGTTTGGCCAATCTCTCAATCAGCAGGACGAGACTTACTTGCATATTGGAAACATCAAGAGTCTGCTGATATCATAACCATGCCAGAGGTGATACCAGTACTTCTTTCTGGCGAGTCTATACTCTGCGATCGCGTCAAAATACTTACAGCAAATCAGTCTTTAATTCTCTCTGTTGGAACAATAGAACCTAGGAAAAAGCAAGTCTCTCTTATTCAGTGCTTTGATTTATATTGTAAAAATCATCCAGATACCGAGTGGCGTTTAATTTTAGTTGGGAATTTGCATCCCGAAGTCGCAAGTATTGTTAATTCTTATTTGCAGTCAAATGTAAAGATATCCCATCTTGGTCATGTTTCAGACGAAAAGCTTGATGAACTTTATAGGAATTGTGCTTTCACAGTCTTCCCGTCAGTTAGCGAAGGGTTTGGTCTGCCAATTTTAGAGAGCCTTTGGTATGGTAAGCCATGCCTTTGTGCGAATTTTGGCTCTATGGCTGAAGTTGCAGAAGATGGAGGCTGCTTCACGGTAGACACTCACAATCAAACTTCTTTGCGACAAGCTTTGACAAGACTGATAGAAGATACAAGCCTTAGACAAGAATTAGCAAATCAAGCTATTAGTCGCCCTATTCGCTCTTGGAATGAGTATACATCTAAAATAATTGACAAAATCAATAAGTCTGTTGATCCATGCCAATCTCTTGGAGCAATATACTACTGGATTGACAGCACAATAAAATTCTCAAAAAATACTGGTATCCAGAGGGTCTCTCGCCAACTTAGTCGTGGATTGATGGAAGTAGGGTTTAAATTGATTCCAGTTCAATGGGACTCATCAAATAATCAACTATCAAGTGTTAGTTCAGAAGATTTACTTTTCTTCAGTCAATGGAATGGGCCATCAGTGGATATGTGGACTGACTGGCATGACCCCAGCGATCTAGAGATATCTGGAAATTGGTTTTTTATGGCAGAATTGCCACTGAATCGTTCAACCTTTGAAAGGCAAATATTACTCAGTTATGCACATTCAGTTAATCTAACCTGTGCAGCGGTGTTTTATGATGCAATCCCATGGGTTATGAGAGATATTTACCCTGCCCATTTTGCTCAAGCACATTATGAATATATGCTTGAATTGAATGAATACGATCTGGTTTTCCCAATCTCTTATTATAGTCAAGACGATCTACTTAATTTCTTGGGTGAGTACTTAGTAAAGCCTCAAAGCTTAGGCGATAAGATTACAGCAATTTCTTTGCCTGGTGAATTTACAGAAAGTGAGCGATATTACCACACAGCTTCTAAACAAAAGAATGATAAAGTAACAATTCTTTGCGTTGGGACAGTGGAACCTCGTAAGAACCACGAGAAGTTACTACAGGCTTTCGTCTTAGCATCTAGTCGAGCGAAGATTCAACTGGAGCTTATGATTGTAGGGGGCAGTCATAGTATAGAACCTCAGTTGGCAGATAGAGTTCGCAAATTCATTGCTAACCACAGCAACATTAAATGGGAAGAAAATGCTGATGATTCTCTCTTGCGAGACTTGCATTTGTCTTGCGAATTCACTGTATATCCTTCAATCAGAGAGGGCTTCGGGCTGCCTATTTTAGAGAGCCTTTGGTATGCTAAACCTTGTATTTGTGCTAACTTTGGTTCTATGGCTGAAGTGGCAGATGGCGGAGGATGCTTGACGGTAGATGTGAGAAGTGTTGAAGACTTAGCTATGGCTATTCAAAGTCTAGCTGAGAACAAGCAACTCTATGATTCACTTGTCGAAGAATCCATAAATAGACCCTTTAAATCGTGGAAGGATTATGCCCATGAAGTTGCTATTCGACTTGCACAGAAAAGTTCTAAAGCAAAGCCTGTAGAAAATTTGTTGTCTCAAGAATCACCTGAATCTTTTTGTGAACGTATTCAGTTAATGAATTTGCCAGAACGTCCATTGCTGTCTGTCTGCATCAGCACATATAATCGTGCAGAATGGTTAGCAACGAGCTTAAAAAATTGGCAAAGACTCTATCCTAATGCTATGCCAGAGATAGAATTACTTGTTTGTGATAATGCATCAACGGATCACACTTCAAAGGTCGTTCAGCCATACCTCGATCGCTCCGATTTCTCATATTATCGAAACAAGCATAACGTCGGAATGCTGGGCAATCTTCGTCAGACCACTCATTATGCAAAGGGTAAATATATATGGATATTGGGTGATGATGATTTATTGATGCCAAATGCGATCGAAACTATTTTGGATAAACTTCATGCCCATCCAAAAGTTCCATTAGTGTATCTAAACTACTCTTTTACAAGGATTGAGGATGCAAGGACTATCAGCGATTTTGACAAATTTTTCCAAGAAGCTACCCCTATTGTTAATGCTGAGCCTGATTTGTTTGGAGCCATTAAAACGATCTGTGCTCGTAATGAAAACTTTTTTACGGCAATCTATACACTTGTGTTACGTCGTGACCATGCAATTAAAGCATATTCTCAAGACACCAGTGGTAGACCATTTTCAACTATGCTTACTTGTATCCCCACTACATACTATGTACTAAACAATATGATGGATGAGTTAGGGGTGTGGATTGGTACTCCGCAAGTTGTGGTAAACATGAATGTATCTTGGATGAAATATGCTTCAATCTGGATTTTAGAGAGAATTCCAGAGGTTTATGAAGAGGCAGAACGGCGAGGTGTAAACCCTGAAGAAATAGATCGTTGGAGGTGTCATACCTTACCTGGTGTAATCCATTATTTTGCGGAGATTTTTAAAGAAGAACAACTTGATAATTCTGAATGTTTTGATCCTAAACGCTTAATACGAAGATTTAAGCATCTTCCAGCTTTTCAAGATAAATTACCAAAATTAAGCAAGATATATTCTCTTGCTTATGAAAATAGACATCCAAGGGCAGCCTATCCTTTATGCCAAGTTTTCCCAATGTCTATTGTGAATTAGTAAATGTGTTCATTTTTAATAGTGAACTAGATTGTCCCACTCTCATTTATAATTATTTTGTAAGTTTGAAAAATTAACTGATATTGCATTTTTATCAACTAGGTACTATGAGTTCTTATAACAAAATTTCTAAATGCAGAATAAGTGGCAGTGAAAACTTAGTTTCTGTCCTTAACTTAGGATATCAATCGCTAACTGGAGTATTCCCAAAAAATGCTGATGAAGCAGTTACAAAAGGACCATTGGAACTAGTTTGGTGTTCGGATAGTGGATTATTGCAACTTCGACATTCCTACGAACCTTCTGAAATGTATGGAGATAACTATGGTTATCGTTCGGGGCTTAACCAATCGATGATAAATCATCTTACAGACAAGGTAGCCTATCTTGAACGTCTTATCACACTTAACAAGGGTGATGTTATTGTCGATATTGGTAGCAATGACGCAACTACTCTCAAAGCATATAAGACGGAAGGAGTTACTAAAATAGGAATTGATCCCACAGGAAATAAATTCTTAGAATACTATCCATCTGATATATGTCTAGTTCCAGATTTCTTTTCTAGTCAAAACTACCATGCCGTAGAGTCAAAGAAGGCAAGGATTATAACCTCTATAGCTATGTTTTATGACTTGGAGGCTCCGATTGAATTTGCAAAACAAATTGAGTCTATCCTTGCTGATGATGGCATTTGGCATTTTGAGCAAAGTTATATGCCGTCTATGCTGCGTACTAATTCTTATGACACAATTTGCCATGAGCATCTGGAATATTACTCACTTCAAGTAGTGAAGACTGTTTTGGAGAAGTCGGGTCTTAGATTGGTTGATGTATTTATGAACTCCATAAATGGAGGAAGCTTTGCAGTTACTGCAACAAAAGCAGATAATCTTTCTATTAAGTCCAACCAACCCGTGATTGATTGGCTGTTGGGACAAGAGAATCGGATGGGGTTGAATACTCCAAGACCCTATCGAGATTTTGAAGAGAGAGTTTTTCGTCATCGTGAAGATTTGACACGCTTAATCCGTGATCTTAATGCTGATGGTAAAAAAATATTAGGTTACGGCGCTTCGACTAAAGGAAATGTTGTCCTTCAGTTTTGTGGTATCACTCCTGACGATATTCCAGCTATTGCGGAAGTTAATCCAGAAAAATTTGGTAGAGTTACCCCTGGTACTCATATTCCAATTATTTCTGAAGCAGAAGCACGCGCTATGCAGCCAGATTACTTTCTGGTTTTACCTTGGCATTTCAAAGATGGTATATTACGTCGCGAAAAAGATTATCTAGCAAGTGGTGGGAAGTTTATATTTCCTTTCCCAGAAATCGAGATTGTCTAAAAATAGTTTGTTTTTACTTGATCGATGTTTAGCTGGAATTTCGTCTCAATCCACTAACATTTTCTTGTAGATCCTCTAACAGTAACGCTATGTTTCCATGCTTAGGAAGTAAATCAAATGCAAGACATCAAAAATTTTAAGTATGATCCCACACAAAGGATGGAAATTATACGTTCAATATACTTGGGATTGCTAGAGCGGGAGCCTGATGATTCAGGCTTGTTTCACTGGTTAAAATCTTGGATAGATGGGGATAGTCTAAGTCATATTGCTAAGTGCATAGTAAATAGTAATGAATATAAATCTCTTAAGAGTATATCAGGCAAGTCTAAAGAGGGTGATATAGTCCAAAAATCAGAAATCATTAGGGGCTTATATCTAGGGATACTGAAGCGAGAGCCTGATGCTGATGGGTTATCTCAGTGGATGGACACTTGGACAAGTTGGGATGACTTGGAATACATAAGTGTATGTATACTAAGCAGCGATGAGTATAAGTGTCTTAGTAAATCCTTCTACAGTAGAGCTAATACGAAGACAGAAGATAACAGCGTTTATCAAAAGTTTCCACTGATATATAAACCTGAAAATATGCCTTTTCTATCTCAAAGAGGGCAGGCACGACCACTTATGCTGATGATAGAAACTATAAACATATGTAATAATGATTGCATAATCTGTCCTTATTCAGCACAGAGCCGACAGAAAAGTACAATGCCCATGCATTTATTTGAAAAAGTCGTTGATGACTACATAGAAATGGGGGGAGGAGCTATATCGTTGACTCCATTGGTTGGAGAAGTCTTACTAGATAAATTACTATTGCAGAGAATAGATTTTGTAAAATCAAAAAAGGCAATAACATCTTTATCAGTGACAACAAATGCTTTGATGGCAAAAAACTATACAGATTACGATTTAGAAATATTGATTCGATCATTTGATCAAATCAATATTTCAATATATGGTCTTGATAGAGAAGAATATAAACTAATGACTAGGAGAGATATGTATGATCAAGTTATCGATAGTATAGAGAGGATTTTGAAGTTTTCTCAAAACAATATCTCTTTTGGATTTCGACACCTTAAGAACAGGTCTAAGGAAGATGTTCAACAATGGATTGACAATCTAGTTTCAAATACAGGAAAGAATGTAACAATACATTCAAGCACTAGCACATACTCTAACTGGAGTTATTTCGATACGTCCATATCTCTACCTTTTGATGCTTCTTGGTCTAAAGTCAATGTAAATAAGTCTCAATGTTTAATACCTATCCTATCTTGTCAAGTTATGTCTAACGGTGATGTTTCATTCTGCGCCTGTGCAAATTTTAACGCAACTGGTGAATTGATGATCGGTAATATTATGGAAAATAGTCTAACAGAAATGTACAATAGTGAAAAAGTGCGAAAACTCTGGGATTGGGAAACTTATGGAATACCAAGTTTCTGTCAAATGTGTTCTTTTCATACTTCAGTTGATTCTGTGGGAACAGTTCCTTGGATTTTTAGAGATCCAGTAAGATATATTGGAGGTTGAACAGTCTTGCAATATAGATAGAGTTTGAAATTGAATATTGCAATGTGATTGTTTCGATGATATTAACTTTTAGCGCTGGTGATTCAGGTTTGAAACACTCAGATAGCAATCAACTAGTAGTTAGCTCAAATTTAATTTCTGATGTTTGAGTAACCATTGGTTTATACCTAAATCACCAACACTGAAAATTATAATCTCGATAGGGTATTTTCAATATAATCATTTAAATAATCGTGTCAAAAAAAGCGCTTATAACTGGAATTACTGGACAAGATGGTTCATATCTTGCGGAACTGTTAATTAAAAAAAACTATCATGTTTACGGTTTAGTTCGGCGCTCTAGTACCAGCAATCTTGTTCGTTTAAATCATGTCGCTGACGATATTCATATTATTTCTGGCGATTTGTTGGATCAGTCATCGCTCATGGATGCGATCGCCCAATCAGAGCCAGATGAAATTTATAACCTTGCCTCTCAGAGCTATGTCCCACTTTCTTGGACACAGCCATCATTGACCGCAGAATATACTGCGATCGGGGTATCGCGTATCCTTGAGTCAATTCGCCGCATCAAGCCTGATGCAAAGTTTTATCAAGCATCTAGCAGCGAGGTTTTTGGTCAACCATCCGAATCTCCTCAAACCGAAGAAACTGCATTTCGTCCACGTAACCCCTATGGGACTGCCAAAGCTTATGCTCATTGGTTAACCAGCAATTATCGTCAATACTATAATCTTTATGCTTGTTGCGGTATCACCTATACCCATGAGTCTCCCCGTCGTGGCGCTGAGTTTGTTTTTCGGAAGATTACTCGTGGGGCAGCCATGATTAAGCTTGGATTGGTTAAAGAGTTAAAATTAGGTAATTTAGATGCTCGCCGCGACTGGTGCTACGCCAAAGATGCCGTCGAAGCAATGTGGTTGATCATGCAGCAAGAAAAGGCAGATGATTATATTATTGGGAGTGGGGAAACACATTCGGTTAGGGAATTAGTGGATCATGCCTTTAAATATGTAGGACTTAACTACCAAGACTATGTATCGGTGGATAGTGCTTTCTATAGACCTGATGAGAATGTACAGCTAGTAGGTAGTATTGACAAGATTAAAAATAAGGCTGGTTGGACTCCAAAATACACTTTTGAAAATTTAGTTGAAGTCATGGTTGAGCATGATCTTAAAGATTTGACTGAGAATGAGTTGTAATTTTACTAATGCTTAAAATTACGGTTGATGTTACCCCCATTGATGCTAAGCCTAGTGGTGTTGGCTTGTACGTTTTTAATCTTATTGATGCCTTATCTCGATTAGAAAGTTCAGAATCATTTGAATTAGGTCTAGCTTATCAGCCAAGATTAAAGAACTGGCTAAAAGGAAATCTTGATTTTCCAGATAATCTTATGCATTATAAGAAGCTCTATCAAATACCAGTATCCGTTCGAGCTGCGAACCTCTTTATAGATTATTTACCTAGATTGTTTTCTAGCTATATTGAATCTATTTTAGGCGATACTAATATATTTCATGGTACTAATTACACAGTATATCCCTATCAAAATATTAAAAAGATTATTAGTATCTATGACTTGAGCTTTATTAAGTATCCAGAATATGTTGATTCTGTAGTACAACAATATGCAAAAAGACTGACTAAATGTTTAAAATGGACAGATGCTGTAATTACGATTTCAGAAAGTTCAAAGCAGGACATAATTAATTATTTAAACTTGCCTGCTGAGAAGATTTTTGTTACTCCATTGGCTAGTCGCTACAATACTGAATTTCTAAATAGGCTAAATTTAGATCAGGAAAATCAAAATTGCAATTTTGATTTCTCTAAGCCTTATCTATTGTTTGTAAGTACGATCGAGCCAAGAAAGAATATACAATCGATTATTAAAGCTTTTAATTGGCTAAAACAAAATCACAAAATTGATCATCAATTAGTATTAATTGGTAGAAAGGGCTGGAAGTATGAACCAGTTTTTGAAGCAATACAAAGCTCACCTTGGAAGAAGGAGATCCACCACCTTGACTATTTGTCAGATGAATTAGTTGCGCTATTTTACTCAAGGGCTGATGTCTTTGTTTATCCATCTCATTATGAAGGATTCGGTTTGCCTGTGCTTGAGGCAATGACTTTGGGTGCGCCTGTGGTTGCTGCTAACACCTCATCAATACCAGAAGTTGCTGGAGGTGCAGCAATATTGATTGATCCTAATGAGTTTATGCAAATTGCTGAAGCAATACTAACAGTTATCAGCGATCGCTATTTACGGCAAGATCTGATTAGCAAAGGTAAAGCAAGAGCAAATTTATTTTCATGGGAAAAAACAGCAAAAGAAACGTTAAAAGCTTATAGAAGCATTATCTAATGAGTGATCTACAGAGTCTCCACAAACACAAGTTAATAGTTAACTTGTCGAATCTTTTATTTAAATCAACAGGTATAAGTAACTATACTAAAAGTCTTTTTCCTTGCTTAAAAGATCTTAACCCTACGCTACTATGTTCTGAGAGTTGTCCCGAATTTCATAGTTATTTAATTCCTAATAACTTAACTTCTGCACAAGGGACAAAAGGACATTTTAGGCGCTTGATTTGGACGCAATTTCAATTACCGAGAATTTATAACCTGCTACAATCGCAGCTTTTATTTTCACCAATTACGGAAGCTCCATTGTATTCTCAATGTCGTAGTGTGGTAATGGTCCATGATTTTATTCCACTGAGGTTCCCGAAACGGTTTTCTCCCCTTACTCCTTACCATCGATACTATGTTCCTCAAGTTCTAAATCAAGCAGAGCATATTATTTGTAACTCTCAGTCTACTGCTCGAGATATCGTTAAGTTTTGCAATATTCCATCTAATAAGATTACACCGATTCTTTTAGCTTATGATTCTAAGCATTTTCGACCAGTAATGGAAGAGACATCACATTCTGAATCGCTAAATCCATACTTCCTATATATAGGTAGACATGACCCTTATAAAAATATTAGTCGTCTAATTTCCTCCTTCGCAAATTTATCATCAAATCAGGAGTACCAACTTTGGTTAGTGGGGCCATCAGATCAGCGCTACACACCAGCTTTAAAAAAACAAGTACAAGAGTTAGGTATTGTCGATCGCGTTAAATTTCTGGATTATGTTCCTTATGATGATTTGCCCAAAATTATTAGGGGTGCGATCGCCTTAGTATTTCCATCGCTATGGGAAGGATTTGGTTTGCCCGTACTCGAAGCAATGGCTTGTGGGACACCAGTGATTACCTCTAACCT
Source organism: Pseudanabaena sp. BC1403 (assembly GCF_002914585.1). NCBI lineage: Bacteria > Bacillati > Cyanobacteriota > Cyanophyceae > Pseudanabaenales > Pseudanabaenaceae > Pseudanabaena > Pseudanabaena sp. BC1403. The sequence goes on along the minus strand of NZ_PDDM01000024.1, from coordinate 80,195 downwards.
GTCGTCTTTGCCTGAAGTTGCAGGAGATGCAGCGATTTTAATCGATCCTTATAAGGTGGAAGAAATTACGGATGCGATGCAGGCGATCGCTAATGATTCGGGATTGAGATCTCATCTCTCACAGCTTGGACTAGCCAGAGCTAAGCTATTTAGCTGGGAGAAAACTGGACAAGCGACTGTAGAAGTTTTAAAGAGATTTATGTAATATCTTCAGAAGAGTATTTCTAAACTGTTACCTCGGGGATATCGAAGATATTGCTAGGTATAACACTAGTCAACATATCGCCCCGATCGCAGCGATCGCGAAACTCACAATATTTACAATCAGGGCTATCAATCACTAATTTTGGATAGTCTTGAGCTTGAGAGATCGCCTGCAAGATTTGCTGTAATTTTTTTTCAGTTTGATCGTGTTCTACTTGTGAGTAATCAATAATCACTGATTCGGCGGTATTCGCAAACCAATAGGTCATTGATAATTGCTCAGGTACATAGCTAGTAGTTTTGGCTAATAAATATAAATAGAGGCGGGTTTGCCAATTGGTTTTTAATTTTTCAGATGCGATCGCAACTTGATGGGTTTTCCAATCAAGTATTTGCGCTTGATGATCGCCCAAAATCAAAAAGTCGTAAATTGCAGTTAAGACAAAACACGCTTGACCATGATCGCTATTCTCACTATGATGCAGCGATATTTCGATTGGCATTTCTAATGTACGTCGATGTTCACAGAGGCGATCACCATCAATCATTGCTGGTGGCTGATGCTCAAAGGCAGCTAGCCACGATTGCAACTTCGGATCACTACTTGCTAGTGACGATACATCCAGCCCTAGCTCCTTTTGTTGCATCAGCAAGTGAAAATTTGATCCTAACAGCAAATTTTTTTTGCGCTGCAAATCAGCTTCGGGCAAACTCAACTCCTCTAAAAAACTATATTGATATCTACGCCGACAAATTTCCCAAATATTGAGATGTCCTTGCGAAATTGAAGTAATTGCCGAAATAGCTGTCATTGCAGATTTGCGTTCTTGTAGTACCATATCGTCAAACGATCGCCATCATCCATGAATACACCCAGATGACCGCACCTGTCATTCCTAACTCTAATTCTTCGATGCGCCGATTTCTAAAAATCGTCAACCTGCGTCCAGACGAAGCTGAACGCACGTTTTTGATGTTTTTATTTTACGGTGCAACATCGATTGGAGCGGTATGGCTTGAGTATTCTAGCTCTACCCTATTTCTCGAAGCCTATACAGCCGAAAAACTGACTTGGGTATATATTGCTACTGCCTTTGTCGTAACTGCTTTTGGGGTTTTTTACTCTTGGTTGCAAAAGCTATTTCCTTTGCGTTGGGTGATGTTGGGAATTTCTTGCTTGCTTGCATTACCATTGCCCTTTGCCTGGATGGGGTTGATGCAAAAAGGCTCGTTTACATATATGGCGGCTGTATTTGGGATTCGCCTATGGGTTGAGGGCATTTATGTACTCAGCAATATTAACAATGATATTGCGGCAAACCAGTTATTTAATATTCGGGAAATTAAGCGCGCTTTTCCCTTGATTAGTACAGGAATTATTGTTGCCGAAATAGTAGGTGGTTTTTCCTATCCATTTTTGGTGGCTTGGGGTGGCGGGGCAGCGAATATGACCCTAGCCACTTGTTTGATGCTAGCGATCGGTTCTTGTGTACTGTTTTTTCTGAGTACCCGTTATAAACAAGCTTTTCCTAATTCTGTCTATAACAGTGAAGAAGATCGCGAAGTTTCTACCCGTACTCTCAAAGGCAATATTCGCAAGTATGTCTGGCTTTTGTTTGGCTTCTTTATTGCTGCCCAAGTTTTATTTTTCATGATTGAGTTTCAGTATCAGTCCCAACTGGAAATTCATCTTAAAACTGAAGAGGCGATCGGCAGCTTTCTGGGGATTTTTGGTGGGATTATGGGAGTCTTTAAGCTCGCTCTCCAGCTTTTTGGCTCTAGTCGCATTATTGAACGAATTGGTGTGTTTTTTGCGGTACTAATGCCCCCGATAGGCATCATCATTACAGGCACGATCGCTGGGTTTGCGCCTTTTGGGGTGTTAACAGGTTTCGTTGTTCTGAAATTCTTTGATGAACTATTTCGGTTTACAATTGTAGCGGCGACCGCGCCTACACTCTTTCAGGCTGTACCTGATTCGCTTCGTAGCCAGATTCAATCCTTTGTCAGAGGCATCGCCGATCCATTGGCAACAGGTGGTGCGGGGGTTTTAATTTGGGTTGTCAGTGAAATTTTTAGGCGCAATAATATCAGTACGGATATTTCCGCTCATTGGTTTGCAGGAGTCATTGTCCTTGTTGCTATTGTCTGGGTAGTAGTTATTTGGTTGTTGCGAAGGGGCTATTTAGAACTTTTGATCCAGAGTGTTGAGCGTGGGCAGCTGAGCCTGTCAACTGTTGATACTCGCGAAGTGCGTCGGGCGGTATCAGAGTCAATGACCAGAGCTGAAACTCAGACGGAACAAGCGGTTTGTATTGACCTATTGACGCAAATTGTGCCGCTATCTGTGGGTGAAACCCTTGCGCCTATGTTGTCGCAGATGACACCAGATTTGCAAGCGCAAAGCATTCAGGCAATGCTAGAAAATCCTGAACCTAGATATTTGACTTATATTCGCGAGGTGATGCAATCACCTAATGCATCACCTCAGGTACAAGCTTTATGCTTACGCTACGTGTTGCTGGCTGATGAAAAAAATCGTGATATTGACGGATTACGGAAATATCTGGGGCCAGAACAAAATCCAATTATTCGTGGTACTGCCGTCGCTCTGATGATGAGGCTAGGGGCTTCGTCACAGGTTGCTGAAGCAACCAATACTTTGCGGCATATGATCACCAGTTCATCACAGCCTGAGCGAGTGCTTGGCTGTCGGGCTTTGGCAGAAGCGGCTTTTATGCAGTCTTTGCGTTTTTATGTACCACAATTATTGCAAGATCCATCGATTGAAGTGCGATGTGCATTACTAAGAGCGATCGCAGCTACTCGTGCTAGTGAATATTTCCCATCGATTATTCGCGGTCTGCATTATAAAGCAACGCGCAAAGCCTCCTATGAAGCTCTGGTAGCTCTTGGAGATGATGCAATTCCATCTTTGTTAGAGCTATCCTGTAGCGATCGCAGTCCTGATAATGTGCGGATGCAGGCTTGGGATATTTTGGGGGAAATAGGCTCTCAGGCATCTATTTCGGTACTTGCCAATAATTTAGCTAAATCTTGGGGTAAGCATCGACGACAAATCTTACGCACCCTAATTAGGATTCCTCAAGAGCATGGTATTGAAGCGGTTCTGGAACTGATAGGGCGTAGTGGTATTGAAAAAATGGTGATTCAAGAGCTAGGAGTGATGACGGAGGTTTGGGCGGGAGTAGTAGATATGTCTATTGATGAAAGCTCAAGCACAGAAGCTGGCTTATTGCTTGATTCTTTACGGAATGAAGCTATCAATAGCTTAGAGCGAATTTTTCTAATGATGAAATTGCTTTATTCAGCATCAGCCATTCAGGCGGCGGCTTTTAATATTCTGTCTGACTCCAAGAGCAGCCTTGCTCGTGGCATGGAAATTTTGGACAATACTGTTGACTTGAGTGTTAAACAAATTATTTTGTCTGTGGTTGATAATCGCTCGATCGCTGACAAATTAAGTATCCTCTCTAACCTTCATACTTATGAGCCTCTGTCACCATCTAGCCGCTTACAACAACTTGTAGATATACGCTATTGCTTATCAGATTGGACTTTAGCTTGCTGTTTTCATGTGGGACGCACAGAACATTGGAGACTGCCTGCGGATGCGATGTTGAAATGTCTAGAACATCCCACAGGTTTTGTCAGGGAGGCAGTGATTGCTTATTTGCAAGTCGCTTCACCGCGATCGCTGATCAAGGTTTTGCCACATTTGCTAAACGATCGAGATTCTTTGGTGCTTGCTCAAGCGAGGGCAATTTCCCATTACTTTCAAAATAATGGGAAAAACACCCTAAATCTAAGTGATAATTTGCATGACAGTCAAGATTTAGATACTGAAATAAGAGCCAGAATGAGCGGCAAACCAAATAGGGATGGGGAATCTTAGGCGATGTTAACCAGTATTGATCGATTACTATTGGTGCGCGGAGTTCCGATTTTCAAGGAATTGCGTGATGACTTTTTGGTTCGCCTTGCTTCGATCATGAACGAGGTTTCCTATCCACCTGGCAAAATAATTTTTTTAGAAGGTCAGGAAGGGCGATCCCTATATATTGTTGTTGCAGGTCAGGTGCGGGTGCATTCAAAGGGTCAGGAACTAGCCCTGTTAGAGAAAGGTAGTTGCTTTGGAGAAATGTCACTTTTTGACGCGGAACCGCGATCGGCTTCGGTGACAGCGATTTCTGGTTGTGATTGTCTGGTGCTAACGCAGCAACAACTATATGAAGCGATCGATGAGACTCCCGATATTGCTGTCAATATTATTCGTCTGCTATCTCGCCGCATCCGTAGCCAAAACATAAAACTCAATGAGTTAAAAGCTGCTACTACGACATTACCAGCTAAAAATTAGTGGTGTCGGGGATTTGTCCCACACCACTAATTTTTGATGTAGCTATAGCCCGTCAAGTCAAGACATATGCCCATGTAAGCTTTGATTAGGACATAAAACCCAAATTAATAAAGGTGGAGCTTCGCTCCGCCTTTATTAATTTGAGTTTTGAGTGGCGCAGCCATTTTGTGTTTTTAAAACCCTTACAGGGTTTGGTTTTTAATTCACAAAAGTGTTGTCACACTTTTGTGAATTGGTATTACATTGCGATAAAAAACAAGAGAGAACTCATCTCTCTTGTTTTTTATCGGGGGGCTCTTAGCTATCCATAGGGGCGTGGATATGCTTTTAACATTGGTGAAGCGCGATATACTGGGAAAATTTGGACTGCTTGACCTCCGCGTTTAATGGGAATATCCGCAATTTTTTCTAAGGATTGAAAGTAACCTTTGTACTTTTCGAGAGGTTTGGGAAATCTCTCATCCTTCATAAATTGTTCTGAAGTGATGTACAAAGAACTCTTGCCAACGAAATCTTCAGCTTTACTCCAATAGGCAAATCCACGCAGATCTTCATCAAAACAAGTAATTTTTTTACCCAATGGCTGGATCGCCATCGCTACTTGTCCCGCTACAAAGAAATTATTGCTAAATACAAAATCCGATTTTTGTAATTCTGCATTCAACATTGGCGAATCAATAAAGGCTTGACGCAACTGCTCAATATCAATCATTTGTGTGGAAGGATCATCCTTTGCTTCCCAAAAGCCACCCGCGATCGCAGCATCTCCACCTTTTTGAGCGATCCCTAGATGTACATGGAGCAAGCCAACGAGCATAAGTGGTAAAATCACCATGCCCGATCCCCAGAGCCAATTGCGAATAAATTTTGGGCGTTTTAACTGCACCTGCGCTGCCCTTTCGCCTAATAAAAGTGTTGCACCAAAAAATCCTGGCATATGCCAAGAGGGCAGAATTTGAATGAATCCACCCATAAAGGTGAACCCAAAGAAAATGGGCATCGATACGCAAAGAATTAGTAATTGCTTGTTGCGAAGACGATCTTCGACGATCGCTAATTCATAATTCTGCTCAGGGTTATTTTCATCCCTCTTACCTTGCCTTGCGGCAGCTTTAACTAATCCCCCCACAGTGCGAAAACTTGTCCACCATAAAGGAATCCCAAACGTGGGAAACAAATAGCCGAGCGCTAGAAGAATCGTTACCAACAAACGCTCTAGGTTATAGCCTTGTGACGGCACAGCTCGCGCACTCTGAAAGCGAAATGAGGCAAATTCATGCTGAGCATTCCACAGCAGCACAGGAGAAATGGAGATCGCAAATAGTGCGATCGCTGCCAATGTCCAGACTGAAAATAGGGCGCTTCGATGACGACTACTTAGCAAGCAAAATAGTACCAGTCCTCCACCTAAGAGCAAGCCATGATACTTGCCTAAAAATGCTAAACCAACGCATAAACCGATTATGGCAAGGCGATAGGTCGGTTGATATTTGTCAGTCTGATCGGATGGAAAAAATTCTTCAGCAGCAACCCATAAACAAGCCGCCCAGAAAAACATCAAGGCATTATCAGGCAGAGTGAGAATCCCAAAGGCAATCTGAAAAATAGGAATTGTCGTCAGAATCGCCAGAGTTAAAGTCGCTGTGCGATCGCCAAAAAGCTTTTTACTAGCTAGATAAGAGAATATTAATGTCCCTGTATAAAGTAAAACGCCACCAAGCCTGATTGTAAAAGGTGTAACTGCACCAGTCAGCCAGATCCCAATCCCTGCTGTAAAGGCAACCAGTGGGGGGTGATCGAAATAACTTAAGTTGAGATTTTGGGTGTAGAGGTAGTAGTAAGCTTCGTCAAAGCCGATGTTGAGATAAATAGCGCATACAGCCCTAAACAGGAAACCCCACAATAATATGGCGATCGCCCACTTATGAATTTTCACTCTAAATTCCTTTGTTTAATGTACAAATAGTTTTTGAAAGCCTTACTTTGCAGTGCTTTTAAAATCTATTTGGTTTAGACCATCAATATTATCGCAGCGCCAATCCCTTCTATTCAAAACCCAAAAAGCAAAAGAGGTATTAACGTCACCTGTGCTTTTTGGGTTTTATGTATTAAGCATCTTTACCGTTGCTATAATTCAGCTTGATTACGTGAAACTTAGACGGAGTAGATCAAGATGCCGAGAGAACCTAAAAAGCCAAACGAATATGTCGTGCATTTAAAACTAGAAGGTGGGCAGGAAGTCACAACGAAATTTACAACTATCGAAGAAGTCAAAACTTGGTACGCATCGCAATTTAAGGCAAAAGCAGGTGAGGATGATCTGATGCCTATTCCTGTAAGAGCCGAACTAAATGAAATTTTGCTAGTCCGTCCTAAGCGCGTTATAGCTATTCATGTTGAGCCAATTTACTCCTCTAGTGTCGATATGTTTGCATAAAATTAAGAAGGGGCGCATCCGCCTCTCTTAATTTTATGAGACCAAACTGCAATGCCCTCTTCGATACGTTTACATCAAGTTTCTGGGCGATCGCGTTTAGGTCTGGCGCTATCGCTAATAACAGTTTTGCTATGGGGATTTTTGGCGATCGCTCTCAAGATCGTCCTCCAACAGCTAGATCCCTTTACAGTTACTTGGTTTCGCTTTACTGTTTCAGGGGTTTTCTTAGGAGGATACCTAGCGCTACGTCAACAACTACCGACATTGCAACAATTGCAGAAAATTTCCTTGCCATTGTTTTTAGTTGCCGTTGGAGGACTGTCGCTCAACTATATTTTATTTTTAATCGGTGTTGGCAAAACCTCAGCCAATAATGCTCAAGTAATTACCCAAATCGCCCCTGTGATGATGGGACTGGCTTCATTGGTCATATTTAAAGAAAAATACACCTATCGGCAATGGGGTGGCGTAGCAATTCTCGTTTGTGGACTGTTGCTGTTTTCCCATGACCAAGTGCGATCGCTAGTTACCAGTTTTGACACATATATGTGGGGCAATACGCTGCTAGTCCTAGGGGCGATTGTTTGGGCATTTTATGGACTCGCCCAAAAGCAACTATTACTCAATCTACCTTCGACTTCCGTATTGTTATGCTTATATCTCAGCGCGGCAACTCTATTTGCACCAATGGCTCATCCGACTAGACTCTTCACTCTATCTGGATTACCCTTGGTTGCCCTCATCTTTTGCGCTTTTAATACTTTGATTGCTTATGGAGCATTTGCGGCGGCTCTTGAACATTGGGAAGCCTCACGGGTTAGTGCAGTGATTACTCTTGCGCCTCTCGTTACTTTAGCTGCCTCGGCGATCTTGCCAAGTTTTGCGCCTCAGTTTTTAACGCCATCGCCTCTAAGTTTGTTGGGCTATAGTGGCGCGATCGCGGTAGTGATTGGCTCCATGATCATTTCTTTGGGTGCAAATGCTAAAAATTAAAGAGACGCTTTGCGTCTCTTTAATTTACTCCTTGATTTTGAAAGAGTTGATGAAGCGATCAACATCAGTATTTGAGTATTTGGTTGCAGGGGCTAATACGAACATTTGATAGAAACGACGATTGTCATTCAGGCAAATGCGACCCTTGAATAATGCATCAATAGCCTGTATTTTTCCTGTAGCTTCAAAATCTCGGCATGAAGCTTTCCCAAGCTTGGACTCCTTCGATGATGTGACCTTACCCTTCAAACCACCTACAATACCTTTCATGGCTTCATTCAATCGTGGCTCAATCTCGGCATCGGGAAATTTTTCTGGGAAGTCAGCATAACTAGCAAAATAGGCAGAGTCATTAAACTCAGAAATCGCCACATTCATCTTGACTGTAGCAACATCGGTTTTCTTCTCCTCAGATTTCTCTTCTGGCTTGTTGGGCATTGATACCGTAAATTTCCCAGCCTCAGAACTATATTCATACCAAGAGCTTGCATTTGTTGCTATTGGTTTGGCGGGACTTGCGGGTTCACTACTTGGTGTAGATGGTGTGCAAGCGCTTACAGTCAGCAAAACTAAGCCAACAGCAAAAGAGGCTGATCTTTTCATACTTAAACCAATGTTTAACTTTGTAATACTGATGAAAGCATATGCTGACTGATTGCACAACACTGCGATTGTAAGCAATGTAAGCTTTGCTTAGGACATAAAACCCAAATTAATCAAGGCGGAGCAAAGCTCCGCCTTGATTAATTTGGGTTTTGATTTGTCCTAGCTATCTCTTACATTGCTATAGCTATAGAAATTTCAAAAGCTATAGCTACTCACTTCCCAGCCAATAATTGTTATTGCGGGGCTTTGCCCCGCAATAACAATTATTGGCTTTTTAACGTCTATTTTTTTGCTAGGAAGGGAGTATAAAAAAACTTTTTAAAAAGCTTGCGCGATCGCGGCACTTATACGCTATAGTTATTAACGCTGAAGTAATTGACACAGCGAAATAGCTACATTCCTCAGTAGCTCAGTGGTAGAGCAATCGGCTGTTAACCGATCGGTCGCAGGTTCGAATCCCGCCTGGGGAGTTATTCAAAAAAAGAAGGTATGCATTGCATACCTTCTTTTTTTATGAAATCGCGCTAAAATTGTGCAACAAGCATTGTATATTTATGCCGCAGTCACAAGAAATCTTCAAAGAGCGCTATCAATTGCAAAGTCAGTTAGGGCTTAACTCTGGACGGCAAACTTGGCTTGCTAAGGATTTAGAAACAAATGGGGAATTTGTTGTCGTCAAATTACTCACTTTTGGCGGTGACGTGCAGTGGGAAGACTTAAAGCTATTCGAGCGTGAAGCACAAGTCCTGAAGCAGTTGAATCATCCCCGTATTCCTAAATATCGCGATTATTTTACGATTGATGACCGATCTCTTTGGTTTGGACTAGTCCAAGAACATATCCAAGGAGCTTCACTCAAGGAATTATTGGTGCGAGGGCAAAAATTTACCGAACTACAGGTAGAAAATATTGTCATTGATACTTTAGAGATTTTGATTTATTTACATGGATTGAATCCTCCTGTACTGCATCGCGATATCAAGCCAAGTAATTTGATCTGGAGCGATCGCCAAGAAATTTATCTGGTTGATTTTGGCGCAGTCCAAGATAAAGCATCTGCCGAGGGCAAGACTTTTACGGTGGTCGGGACATATGGCTATGCGCCGATGGAGCAATATGGAGGTAGATCAGTACCTGCTTCTGACCTATATGGTTTGGGGGCAACTGCCATCCATTTACTTACAGGTATTTCGCCTGCGGAGTTACCCCAAGATGATGATTTGAATATTCAATTTCGCGATCGCTCTGGCGCTAGTGATCAACTTTTAGATTGGGTGCAAAAAATGACAGCTCCATCCGTCAAGCGGCGGTTTGCCTCAGCAAGAGAAGCGCTCGATGCTTTGTATCAAGATCAAGATCCAGCTACTAAACCAAAAGCTAGTAGCCGTCAAATTAAAATTCCTCAACCATTTAATAGCAGAGTTGAAATTTGGCGATTTCCCACAAAATTAGTAGTCACCATTCCCAGTTCTCAATTTGGTGGGAAATTTGTTTCGGTGTTACTGGGGTTATCGGCATTATTTGGAATGCTTCCATTGGCATTTTTTACAGCACAAGCAAATATTGTGACAGCGATCATGATATTTGCAATTGTGATTTATATTGCTGGTTTTCAAGTTCTTAAAAGCTTCACAACAATATTTTTCTCAGTCGATCTCTCCGAGCGTACTTGCAGACTTAGTAAAAAAGCTTTTGGATGGGAACATTATGTTAAAAAGTTTGGCATATATCAGCTTGAGTACATTTATACAAGCATGTCAAATAGAACTAAAGGTTCAGTAGCTATTCAAATCCAAAATAACAGGTTTATGCTTGGCGATAATAAACTAACTGAGTTAGAAACTGCTTGGCTCGCACAAGAAATTCAAGACTGGTTGCAAAATCATCAGTCAACTGATACCTAAAAAAGCAAGTGGCGGCGCTTTGCGCCGCCACTTGCTTTGCCATGAAAAAAAAGCCCAAAGAATGTGAGGCGGCGCTTTGCGCCGCCTCACATTCTTTGGGCTTTAAGAATAGCGACAGCTATATCTAAGTTGTTGATTGAATCCATTGAGTTGCCTTTTCACTATCTAAAGGATGCGAAATAAAGTAGCCTTGTACTTCAATACTACTGCCGCCTAACATTTCAAAATAATCTAACTCTTGAGATGTTTCCACGCCCTCAATGACAATTCCTATGCCAAGATTGTTAGCTAATCGCAAAATTGACTGCACAATTCTTTGACTTTTAATGTCAGTAGCGACTCTATTAGTGAAACTGCGATCAATTTTTAAAACATCAATTGGTAAAGTTTGCAGATAACTAAAAGAAGAATAACCAGTACCAAAATCATCGATATAAACTTGTATGCCAATTTCTCGAAGTTGCTCCAGCTTTTGCGAAGAAATTTCGATATTATCCATCAACATCGTTTCCGTGATTTCCAGCTTAATTAAACTAGGTGAAACTTGATATTCTGAAATTATTGTTTGAATTCTCTCAACAAATTCTGGCTGGATAACTTGGATTGTAGAAACATTAATTGCTAGGGTGATGTGGGGAATGTTAGGGAATTCCTGTTGCCATTGATGTAGCTGTCTACAAGCTGTTTCTAAAACCCAATAACCGATCTGGACAATCTCTCCAGTTTCTTCCGCGATCGCTAAAAACTCTATGGGAGAAATCAGACCCTGTAATGGATGCATCCAACGCAGTAGAACTTCAAATCCTGATAAATCATGTTGATGTAATGAAACTATAGGCTGATAGACCAAATAAAATTCCTGCCGTGCGATCGCTTGACGTAGGTCAGCTTCTAGTTGCCAGCGAACTTTTGCACCTTGATTCATGCTGGTTGTAAATAATGCTTGTTTACCTCTGCCAAGACTACGAGAATAATGCATCGCTATATGGGCATCTCGCAAAATTTCGTTTGCATAAACATATTCAAGATCGCTAATAGCTATGCCTATACTGACAGAGGTAAGAATTTGGCGATCATTAATCAGAAATGGCTCCCCAATACTTTCTAAAATATGACCAGCTAATTGTGTGAGATAAGTCTCTCTCTCATTATTTTCTGTACCAATATTTTCAACTAAGAGCACAAATTCATCACTATCAATTCTTGCCATAGTTATATTAGTATTGCGGAATATAGCTAAGCGCTTACTAATTTCCTGCAATAGCTGATTACCAATTGTAGTTCCATAATTATCATTAATTGATTTAAAACGATCACAATCGATAAATAAGACCGCAAAGTTACCTTCAGAATTAGCTTGTAATTTTGTAAATGCTAGATCTAGAGACTCCATAAATGATTCTCGATTGGGCAGGTCTGTCAATGAGTCATGGATCTGGTTATACTGCAATCTGGCAATAACTTGGTCTCGTTCGATTCTTATGTCGTCAGACTTAACTAGTAATTGCATTTGATGAATTGCAATTGCCAATTGAATTCCCATCTTTTCCAGAAGTTCAATTTCCCAATTTCGCCATTCGTATGGAATATTATATTGATGTAATATTAATAGCCCCCATAATTTTTTGCCGTTAGGAATTGCAACAGCGATCGCTGAATGTATTCCTAATGAAATCAGTGAGTCTAAAAGTAGAGGCTCAACTTCATTATCGGTAACATCATTAATGACTTGACTGATTGATGTTTGAAATTTTTCTAACCATTGTAGATCAGTATAAATCAATGGTACTGCGTGACCTAGAAGCGAGTATTTTGAATCATTAACAACCTCGTATTGAATTGTTTGTATATTTTGCTCTGTCAATTGACAAACAATTACTTGGTCACTTTGCAATAGCTGATGTACTTCTAAAGCGACATTACCTAGTAACTCATCAATATTAATTGATTGTCTAAGACGAGCAAAAATTAATGCTATTAAAGTATAGGCTTCATCCTCATTGTCAAACTCTATACTTGGATGAGATAGATTAAGTCTTTTAATTCTTTGTTTGAGAATATTGACTTCTCTTTCTAAATTATCAAAGCAACTATCTAATGTTTCCCCAAAAGATTTAATGCTTTTCAAATCATCTTGTTGTTGTTTAGTTAATGATTCTGCTTCGCTAATGCGATTTGCACATTCCAGCAAAGCTGATAATGTTTCAACAAAAAGCTTTCTCATAATTATTTTATAGTTTTTTGTCGGATAATCTATAAAATTAAACCATATCTATCTTAATAATTTACTAAAGAATAAAAGCGCATACCATATATAAACATCTATAACAATGCAAATTTTGCTTAGAACATAAAAGACCAACAGGGATGGCTACATTTTGAACTGCCATGCCTATTGGTCTTTTAATTTGTGTCAACTAATTCGAGCATTGCTATAGACTAAAAGGATCGAGGTTTGATCCTCCAGCCTTTGATATTCTGTTTAGAAAGATGACTGGCACATAAAATTCCCATGCTAAATTTTAGAGTGTAGAGCGAGCGAAGCATGGCAACCACGAGGGGGTTGGCCCTACCCCAAAATTTATACCAAAGCACAAAGTGGCGCAGCCACTTTGTGTTTTTAAAACCCTTACAGGGTTTGCTTTTTAATTCACAGAAGTGTTGTCACACTTTTGTGAATTGGTATTAAAGGTTCTCGAAGGGGCAGTGGGATGGTGCGTGCCAGCCCTAAACCTATGCCATTTCAGGAATTCCTTCCACATAACATCAGTTAAAAATCAAATCTTTAACACAAAACTAAAATCATAGTTCAGTGCCGCACAATTTTTGCCAATGCTTCCAAATAATCACCATTGCCATGGTATCAAGGCGGCAATATTGATAGAGCAATTCTTTCCATTGCGATCGCATTGCTTGATTGTTAAGCCCCAAATCGCGATTTTCGCCAAACATCAAGTCTTGATAGGCAAGCATCGCGCCAGCACCCTCATTCACAACTTGAATGCGATCGCCTATTTGCAATTGTGGGAGTACATTATAGGGATTGAGAATTTCGCCATCAACTTCTCGATAGTATTCCTGAAAATAAGGGATTTCATGCAGATAGGGATTCGTTTTCCAGATCGCAGGCAACACACATTTTAGAGAAGTGCGCCCCTTCATTAAGGGATGGAAGTAATGCTTAAGGGTGAGAGCATTCATATCGATTAAATTGGATTTGCCCTTAGTTCCTAGTTTGGCTGTATTTGCTAGCCATGTTTGCAACTGAGGATTATGATATCCATAGGTTTGCATTTGATAGTAGATATCCCGCAACACACTATTCTCATGGGTTGCCCATGTCAAGATAGTACTGCGATCGCCAAGAACTTCCATCAAAGACTCAGCAAACTGGAAATTTGGAAAAGTATTTTCTAAATCAAGCCATTCAGTTTGAACTGGGGGCGCATCTGGCTCTGCGATCGTATGACAACTCCATTGAAAAGCTACCTGTTCATAGGGTTGCATCCCTGCACGATAGGGAATTACCATACGTGAGGTTTCAAAATCAATAAAATGAATTGGATATTCAACCTGTTTGATAATTGTTGGGAGTTGCTCTGAAATCCATTCTTTATTCTTTTGGGTATATTCAATCTGAATCAATTGACGATAGCTATAAGTATAATCATCGAGTGCTTCTAAGGGAACGTCAAACATACTTACATTCCCTTGCAAAATCAACTCGTTGACTAGAGGAGCTTCATGGCTGCCAATTCTTCCCATTTGATAGAGTTCTAAGACGTGATGTTCTACATCGGCAAGATCTCCCCAACATTGCTTAAACCCATCGCGCTCATCGCGATCGCTAGCACGATATTCACAGCTTTTGCAGCCCTTACTAATCGGCGCAAAGATGTCAGGAGATTGCTCTATCAAGTAGCCTAGATATTTTTGGGCGGAAGTGAGTGTTGGCTCGATTAATTCAGCAACTTCAGTTTCGATACTGACCTTGGTGAGAAACTGATCTTTCTCTATTTCCTGAACATCTCCAGTAAAATCAACATTAATTCCGTTAAATTTAGAAAAGGAATTGCGATGGGTAGATAGTCGCTGAATCTGAAAATAGGATGCAAGATTGTCAATTGATGTAGTTTTTGCGCGATCGGGGACGAGCAAGTAAGGGGCAATCTCAACTCTGCGATCTGGTAGATGATTGGCTAGCATTTCTTGTAAAATCCCAACTTGATAGGCGACATCTTCAATGATGTATTTCCATTCACCGCCAACTTTACCAGTACGTTTATTGCGAAAGAGGGAGAGATTACGATATTTGACTAGGTCTTCATGGGCATTACTGTCAAATCCCTTAGACCTAATTTCAATAATCTCAATGAGATCGCCCTGTTTTACAAGAATATCCGCACGAGCAAGCTTATGATTGTGGTAGAGAACAGGCTCAAAGAGAATTACATTCTCTTGTTGTAAATAGGCGAACGTTTCTTGGGCAGCATTGACTATGCTTTCCTCAGATTTAAGATTTGCAGAAATATAAATCCCTTCAGGATAAAGTAAGTGGGCAATCTTACTAACAATAAAATTCCCATCAGCTAATATTCTGGTATACCCATCAACGCGATCGACAGTTGGATAGCCCAACTTCTTGTAATAAAGTTTGGTTGTGCAACTGCGGGCAGTCTTAAGATCGGATTTCGTTAGATAAATAGGATGGGACATACTGCCAAAAAAACTTCGCAGTATAAATTTAGCACGAACGACTGTCCATAAAACCCAAAAGAGGGTTGCACCGCAACCCTCTTTTGGGTTTTATGCGTCACGAAATCGTGATTTTAGGACTGTTGTACCAATTGTAAGTTGGACTATCAGGATCGTCATCCACACCCAACTTACTCTCAGCACCATCAATTCGCATCCGCACCAAATACTCACCCGCCTTGATATTTGCAATTGGAATCTCGATTGTGGAACTAGTATAAGGTAGAGGCGGACGATCAAACAGATAGATGGAAGGACTATCAGCCGTCCATTCATTCAAAGCTAAAACTACTTTCTGCTTCTCCCGCACTAACACATCTAACTGCACCACCACTACAGCGGAGCGAAAGTCTTCCTCGATCGCTTCTAGTTGAGTTACAGTCACATTAATAATCGTCGGACATAGGACAAATGGCATCACATTCGAGGCGATCTCATTGGTGATCAACGGCGAAGTACTATTAATGCGATGGATGACTTGTAAACTCTGTACACCAGCTTGGATTTGTGGTAAACCCATATCCGCAAGAGAAAAAGTAATTTCGCGATCTTGCACCGACGTTGGCGTAATGACTAAATCCCCAACATGGACTTCTACGGTCTTGCTCAGGAGAGATCGCCCACGAATGCTCATCACACTACCGATCACAATCGGCTCAAATCGACTGCCCTGCGCCACAACTTGCTCAATATAGGGCGAAGATGGAAACGGAACCAGTCCTGCGGGTGAAGCATCGCGAATCGGCAAGGCTCTTTGGAAGTTTTCTCGACCTTCGACAATTACTAGACAAGCTCGATAAGCGATCGATAACACATAGGGAGCTTGATAAAATACTGACCAAGCTTTAGATAAATCTTCAAGCGAAATATCTATTGGCACAATATTGATCTGTTGAATCTGATCAGCTAGATCGGAATCTAACAGAAATGGAAATGTCGAATCATTGCAAGTCGAACGAATCATTTCAGGAGTAAGAATTCGTTTGTCTGCAAGAGTGCTTACTACGCTTCCCAATATCCTTTGTGGCTGTAGTTCTGCATCATTGCCATAACAACTCATCATGTAACAAAGATCGACAGCCACTTGACGATTGAGTGGATTTCCCTTTGTGCGATTGGGCGTAGAGTCGTAGTTGGCTAGCGCAGGATTGCTGGTTACTTGATATAAGAAAATATTTACCCCCACCTCAGGCGCACCAGTGGAAATTCCCCCTGGAGGCAACGTGGTAGCTCGCGCACCCTCAATATCCTGTTGAATGACTGACTGCAAGACCCGTTGTAATGTAGCCGTTACCGTCGCGATCGCTAAATAATTACTCATCTCCACTCACCAAACCTAATTTCAATGCTCTGACGATCGCCTGTGTGCGACTAGCGACACCTAACTTCTCAAATACACTAGTGAGATGCGCTTTGACGGTAGCGGTCGTCACATGTAGATAGCGGGAAATATCTTCGTTTGATGCCCCCTTAATTAGCCAGTTCAATACCTCCTGTTCGCGATCGGTGAGATGAATTGTGGAGTGCCCTTGTAGCGATCGCCCTGCATAAAAATGAAAAATCCGAAAGAAGCTCGTGGCAATATCGGGTGGCAAGAAGATTTCATCGTTCATAACCGTTGAAATTGCCTCATAAAGTTGACTGCCAATGCGATCTTTCGCCACATATCCTCTTGCTCCCAATTGCATTGATCTAAATACTAATTCATCTTCACGATGGGCAGACAAAATTAAAACTTTGCCATGATAATCTAACTTTTTGAGAACCATCAGCACTTTTAGCCCACTATCTTCGGGTGATTTTAAGTCCAGCTTTATATCTAAAAGAATTAATGCAGGCTTCTGCTCGACTACCAGTTTGATTGCTTGATCGCAAGAGGTAGCTTCCCCGACAATTTTAAACTGGAGATAGCAATCATCACTATAAAAACTTAGCAGTGTGTGTAAACCGCGCCGAAAATTGGAGTCATCTTCTACCAATAGAACCGATACTATCTGAGCCGTAGTTGTCATAGATCATTTGCTATAGATCTTTATCTAGAAGTAAGTAGCTAAGTAAAATCCCAAAATCTGCATCGCCTGCGTAGCGGGCGGTGCGGATTTTGACTTTGTTCTTTACTATGCTCAGTTACTTATTTAGAAGTATAGACTAAAGTCTAATAACCCAAAATTTCGATCATCCTTACTGTATATACCCATAGACATAGTTATTACGGGTGGCATATGGCACTAGACTACTTCGCCCCGGGCGTATACGTCGAAGAGGTTGATAAAGGCAGTCGTCCTATTGAAGGCATCAGCCTCAGTGTGGCAGGTTTTATCGGATTTACCGAAGACGTACGCGGTGATGCTGATCTTTTCAAACCAATGATGGTTACATCATGGGATCAATACCGCGAATACTTCGCAGCCCCTGGCTCTGATGGATACACCGACTTTGATGCTTACTTGCCCTTCGCAGTAAATGGTTGGTTTGTTAACGGTGGGGGACGCTGCTGGGTAACGAGCATTGGCACAAGACTTCCAGGTTCTGAGCCTCCAGCCCCTGAAGCAACCGCACTTCGCATTGGCACATCGAACAATAAGCCCACCTTGATGTTTAACATCAAGCCAGCCGCAGCTTCAGAGAGCCAGTTAGCGCTACCTTCAACGAGCGATCGCATCAAGGTCATCATTCAAGAAAGCACTCCAAAACCTCTTCCTGAAACTGCTCCTGCTGATGCCGAGCCACCCCTAAATACTGGTGAATTTTTCAACGTAGTCGTTGTCCAAGGTGGACAAGAACTGGAAAAATACGAGCATGTCTCGATGAATCCACAGGTAGCTACAGATGTTGCTGACTATGTTGTAACTGCGATCGCTGACTCAGAATATGTCACCATCGCCGACATCTCCACCAGCGGACAGCCGCTCTCCCGTCGCCCCGCTAACGGAGCCTACGAGATCGCGCCACCTCCTTACATTTCCACAATTGATCGCTTTGCTCGCGACCTGCTCGGACAAAGAGACGATCGCACTGGCATTCAAGGCATGTTTGAAATCGATGAAACTGCGATGATTGCTTGCCCAGACCTAATGCGAGTCTATGAAGCAGGTTTGATCGACATCGATCAAGTACATGGTGTCATGGAAATGATGCTCAGCATGTGCGAAAACTCCTTCCCTGGCCCCGCCTTCCGCATGGCAGTAATTGATCCACCTCCGATCAAGCCATCGAAAGGCATGGAAGCAGTACCACCTGATCGCCAAAAGCCTCAAGATGTAGCCCAATGGTTGAGCATGTTCAACCGTCGTTCCATGTTTGGTGCACTCTATTATCCTTGGATCAAAGTCGCCAATCCTCGCAAGGGCGGTAAACCATCCTACGTTCCACCCTGTGGACATGTTATGGGGCTATGGTGTCGCACCGACCAATCACGCGGTATCTTCAAAGCTCCTGCTAACGACACCCCTAGAGGCGTACTTGGCTTGGCTTACGAAACTAACATGCGTGAGCAAGAAATGCTCAACCCCATCGGTATCAATTGTATCCGCAACTTTGCCAGCTACAATCGTGGTTTCAAAGTATGGGGCGCACGCACCTTGGTCGAGCCAGACAATATTCAATGGCGCTACATCAGTGTCCGCCGCTTGATTAGCTATATTGAGAAATCGATTGAAATTGGTACTCAATGGGTTGTATTTGAACCCAACGATACTGACCTATGGGCAAGAGTAACTCGTACCGTTAGTAACTTCCTAGAAGGACTTTGGCGGAATGGAGCATTATTTGGTGGTGCTTCCTCAGAAGCGTTTTACGTCAAATGCGATGCCACACTCAACACCCACGAAACTATGATGATGGGTCGCCTATATATCGAAGTTGGTATTTGCCCTGTCCGTCCTGCTGAATTTGTGATCTTCCGCGTCAGCCAGTGGTCACCTAAT
This sequence comes from Pseudanabaena sp. BC1403, assembly GCF_002914585.1. Classification (NCBI taxonomy): domain Bacteria; kingdom Bacillati; phylum Cyanobacteriota; class Cyanophyceae; order Pseudanabaenales; family Pseudanabaenaceae; genus Pseudanabaena; species Pseudanabaena sp. BC1403. The sequence continues at coordinate 60,989 of NZ_PDDM01000024.1, read as the reverse complement.
AGTTAACGATTCATGAAGAAGAACGCCCAATGGGCGTTCTTCTTCATGATCTCCAAGAGTTTTTTTAAGATTTATGCTGTGATTCTTACAGATTGATAGCTTAAGATTTTAAAATAGTTATTTAGTAGCACAAACCTGTAAATCAGATTTCAAGGAGGAAGAATGGCAGAACTTAAACCAATTCCTACTAGTCGATACTATGTAGAATTTGCTGGGTTGGAAGACAAACTAATTAAAAGTGTGTCTGAAGTTAGTTTTACGGGGCAAACCGCAGGACATGAAAAACCACTAGCATCCACCAAAGGCGGCAAAACTATTTGGCAAAGTACATCGGCAGGTTTTGAAGAAAACCCTAATGTCACCATTGAAGTTTATGTCACTGAAGGGGACATGTCTTTTTACAATTGGTTCCTAGCTGTCATGCCTAAAAGCGAAGGAGGTAAAGGGGAATGGGCTGCAAATCGTAAGAATGGTTCAATCACTGCTTACGATAGTGGCGATAATGAGGTAATTCGCTGGGATCTAATCAACTGCTGGCCGAAATCTTACAAAGTAAGTGATTTCAGTTCTGAAAGTAAAGATTTGGCGGTTGAAACCTATGAAATTATCGCTGAGCAAATCAACCGAGTGAAGTAGATTCGCTTACATGTCTATCGCATTATCAAAATTTTGAGAGCACAAAAATATGGCAAAAGATGAATTTTTAGCCTCTTCTAAATATTACTTTAGCTTAACGGGGCTAGAGGACTTGGTTGTAAAAAAAGTCAGTGGTATTGGCTCAACCCTCCAAACAGCAGGAGATAGTAAGTCCTATGGAGTATCAAAAAGTGGTAAATCAGTAATTCAAGCTACTGTTACAGGTGCAACTAACAGTAAGGTTACTGTTGAGTTTGTCTGTACTGTTGGGGATGATCGCCTGATCAAATGGTATAGTGACTCGCATTCTGAGCCATTCGCAGGTGGTGGTACTAAAACCAAAGGCGAGCGCAAAACTGGTACGATCACTCTTTACAATCAGGGCGGCGAAGCTGCTGCTACTTGGGAAATGACTGGAGTAATGCCCGCTAGCTATAAATCAATTAAGCTAGAAGCTGGTTCTGAAGGACTAGCCACCGAGACGATTGAATTTGTGTATCAGACTTTGCACCGCAAAACTTAAAAACATAGTTATGAGTGGTGCTGAGCGCCACTCATATTAAAATTTGGAGGAAGGTGATTTCATGACAGCAGAAACGCAAATAGAATTTTTAGCTAAGTCTAAATTTTATGTAGAAATTACTTTACAGGGTAGCTTAGAAAAAATTGACGGCTACTTTATGGAATGTAGTGGGTTGTCGCGAAGTCAAGAAGCAATTGAAATTGTTGAAGTTACTCCGCAAGTATGGGGAAAGAGTGGTTCGACAAAAGGACGGGTCGTCCGCACAAAGCTGCCAGGAAATGTTAAAAGTGAGAATATTACGCTCAAACAAGGGCTGAATATTTCCATGACCATGTGGAATTGGCTGAAAGCTGTGGAAGATGGTAACTGGGCGCAACAACTCCGAGATGGAGATATCACTGTTTATGACCAAGCTTCTATAGAAAAAGCTCGATTTCGATTTAATGGCGCTTGGCCGATGCGTTACAAAGTTTCCGAATTTAAAGCTGATGCTAGCGAATTTGCGATTACTGAGATAGAGTTATCCGTTAGAGACTTTTTACGGATTAATTAATAGATTAATTAAACGCTTATGATTAAAATATGGTTCAAATATGATTCAAACAGAGTTTGAATTTACGCTACCCAAGGGCTATGTTGATGGTGATGGCAATCTACACCGTAAAGGTGTAATGCGATTGTCTAGAGCGATCGATGAGATTATCCCAATGCGTGATCCGCGTGTAAGAAGTAATCCTGCTTACGCAACTGTAATTATTTTAGCGAGAGTAATTATTAAATTAGGGGGGTTGGAAGAAATTAGTTCGATGGTAATCGAAAATTTATTCGCTAGCGATCTCAGCTATTTACAAAAGTTTTATCGTCAGATTAATGAGCTAGAAGATATAGAATGGAGTGGGTTAACCGAAGAGACAGAACATCCTTCTAGCTGAGATATCTACAAAAGAGATAAGAGATGACGAAAAGCGCTATCTCTTATCTTGTAACAATTTCTGATGAAATGAAACACAATAAATTTTAAAAGTGCGGCAAAACAATAATTTTAAAATTTTTATTGGCTTTGGTGGGTGTGTACAGAGCTTTCGGAAGCTTTGGCAATTTTTTGTAATATCTGATCAAACACTTTCCTCAAGATGAGCTTCTCTGTGGAAAATACGTGGGGAACTTCATCGACATCATCCAAAGAATTACTATCTAGAACTAGGCAGCTTTCGCCATCAGCCATCAGCCATTCTAGTTGAAGTAAAGCCTCGCGATCGCCTAATTCGCTGCTATAGCCCTCTCGAAATTCAAGCTCTATGTCTGATTCATAGCCATCAACGGGAATAAAAGCGGTTAATTTAGCATGATAACGAAGATTAAAATCTACGGCATATCCCAGATTGATTAGGATCTGCTCTAGCAATGAATAAGTAAGCATATTAAGGTTTATCCTAAACTGGGGGACTCCATCGATCGCATCTTCAGGTTTACTATTATATCGTGACGATCACCTTTCCTAATAGTTAAGGGAATCTATCTCAGTAATTCTCATTGTAAAAATCGGTTTTTTGAAAGCCCGCCTAAGGCGGGCTTTCAAAAAACCGATTTTGGTGTTTCAAGCGCCAAAGGCGCTTGAAACACCAAAATCGGTTTCATAATGAGAATTGCTGGAATCTATCTCAGTAATTCTGATTACAGCGATTTGCGTGTTGATTTGCAAGATATTTGTGGGTTTTGAAGATGGTTTGTTAATGATGATTAGCTTACTGCGTTCTTTGATCAAACCCAAACCAAAGAAATTTTTGAAATTTTCTTTGGTTTGGGTTTGAGAACAAAGAGCTGTCATCAATGATGAGGATGTATTGGCAACAGGAGTGTGAAACTGGTACTGCCTGAAATTGCTTGATCAAGTTGCAAGTTGCCATTATGAGCGCGAGAGATTTCTCTTGAGAGACTTAACCCTAAACCAAAGCCCTCAACCTCGCGATTACGAGAGTGATCGGCACGATGGAAACGCTCAAAGATACGATCGCGATCGCCAGCAGGTATATCCTTTGAACTATTGCTCACAGTAATAAATAGCGAATTTCCCTTTTGCTTAGCAAGAATTTGAATCCAGCCATTGGGTAAGTTATATTTGATTGCATTGTTGATTAGATTTTGGAGAACTTGGGTGAGCAATTCGCGATCGCCCAGAACTTTTAAGTTAGGTGAGATATCTAATTTTAGCTTCAGTTCAGGCGCTAGGATTTCGATATCTTCGGCTAATTCATCAAGAACTTGCGAGAAATTAAATGCTGTTGATTGGACATTCATTCGACCTGCATCGGCAAGGGAAAGCAGTAGCAATTTGCGGGTAATTGAACTCAAGCGACAGACTTCATCAATTAAATTGCTTATAGTTTGCTGCATTGCTGAACCTGTCTCTGTGCGTTGTAACGCTAGCTCTAACTCTCCTTGTAAAATTGCCAAAGGGGTCTTGAGTTCGTGAGCCGCATCAGCACTAAATCTTGAAGCTTGTAGAAAACTACGTTCTAGTCGTTCCATCATTTGATTAAACACTTGGACTAGTTCCACAAATTCCACATCCATATTTACAATTGATGTACGCTGATTAAGCCCTTTGGCATTGACTCGGCGGATAGTTGCCGTAATGTTTCTAATTGGTTTCAATGCATCACCCGACAACCACCATGCGCCGAGCATCACTAATAAAAGAGTTAAAGGCACGGCGATCAGAAAAACATTTTGAACTGCACTCATCTCGTGATCAATTACTTGTAAATTTACTGCGATCGCAATTCTAATAAATGGTGCAGAGACAGTGCCCATACGCCACTTTCCCGTTGAAATATTGCGCGTGACTAGATCGGATAAATTTCTGGGAACTTCAAAAGATCCATCTTGGGGGCGTTCTAAACTTGGATTTGCTGGCTGCTCTAATTTTGGAGGGATCGCAAAAGATGCATTTCCTTCTAATCGGTTGCGGTTGGGATTAGGTCTTGATGGTCTTCGGGCTTCAAGATTTGGAGGCTTTGTTGAGAGCTGTGATTCTATTTGAGGCGGTCTAGGATTAGCGATCGCTGAATTGGGAAAATTAGGAAATAGTGATTCAGGATATAGTTCTATTTGCCAGTTCTGGGATTGATGAATAGTTTTGCCATTGGCATCAATAACCAACAGAGCAATTGCATTTTGAGTCTGATTCCCCAAAAATGAAGCTCGATTTTTCTCGTAAGCTTGCCAATGAAAAGTTGGTCTTGGGACTAGGGATTCACGTAGGAGATGCTCTTTGATATCATTGTCGATCGCATTTAATTTGGATTGATAGAATAGAAAGTAAGTGACTCCACTAAAACCCGTGATCGCAGTTCCCGCTAATAAAGCAGATAATAAGGCTATACGAACACGGAATGATTTGAGCTTCAATGGTTTCTAGATTGGCTTGCGAAAACGATAACCGACACCGCGCACACTTTCCAGACATTCTTCACCATCGACTTTTTCGATTTTTTTACGAATGCGTTGAATGCAAACATCAATTATGTTGGTGTTTGGATTGAAGTCATACCCCCAAACATGTTCAAGAATTTGGGTGCGCGTAAAAACGCGACCTGGGGATCGCATCAAATATTCAAGTAGATTGAATTCGCGCGAGGTAAGTTCAATTACTTGCTGCTTGCAGGTGAATTCGCGGGTAAGACGGTCTAATTTTAGTGAAGCAACGCTGAGAATATTTTGGCGATCGCCTGAAACTCGTCGAACAACAGCATGAATACGAGCAATTAATTCTTCGACAAAAAATGGTTTGGCAATGTAATCATCGGCTCCGAGATTTAACCCTGCAAGGCGATCATCTAACTCGTTTCGTGCGGTTAATAAAATTACGGGAGTAGTACTTCCCTCTTTGCGTAAGCCTTTCAGGATCGCCAAGCCATCTTTCCCAGGAATCATAATGTCCAGCACGATCGCATCATACTCAAAAGTTGAAGCACGCGCATAGCCATCATTACCGTTATTGCAATAATCAACTACAAAGCCATGTTCTTTTAACCCAATGCACACGAAATTGGCAATTTTCTCTTCATCTTCAATATATAGAACGTTCATAAACATTCCTCATATTTGATCTAGCGATTCGGGTGGCTCAAAGCATCACCTGAACTGCTAGCATCTAGCACTACCATATATTTTACTTGCCTACTGCCTTTAGAAAAATTACAAAACTGTAATGCACTTGCTAAGTAATCAGTAATTTTTTTAGGTTTTGATGGAATGTATCGAGAGTAATTTCAAAGGTTAGCGATGATTAAATTTACCAAGTCAATCCAAGTTGTAGCGATCGCTCTTATCTTAGAGGGGGCTGTAACGATCTTACCAAGTGCACTGAACTTGAATTTATCTGCTCAGGCACAGTCAGAAACCAGTCAAGAGCGACCTCGCAATAAACCACCACGCCCAGACTTAGATGCGGCAGCTAAGAAGTTGGGTATCACCAAAGAAAAATTAGTTGAAGCTTTGGGTTTGCCTCCTAAACCTCCCGAAGAGTCTAATGGAGATCGTCCTCGTACTAAGCCACCACGTCCTGACTTAGATGCGGCAGCCAAGAAGTTGGGTATCACCAAAGAAAAATTGGTTGAAGCTTTGGGTTTACCTCCTAAACCTCCCGCAAATGCTAATCAAGAACGCCCTTAGAGCTAAAGAATGAGGAGATGAAAAGCATCTCCTGAAAGACTTTGACAGTAGTGTACTAGGATATAAAACCCAATAATTGATTGGCGGCGCTTCGCGCCGCCAATCAATTATTGGGTTTTGATTTGTCCTAAGACAAGTGACGGTGCGAAGCACCGTCACTTGTCTTTTGGGTTTTATGAACTAAGCAAAACTTACATTGCTATAGAGGAAAATAGTTGCTTTTTTAGAGTGCAGCTAGTAATGCTTCTCCCATAGCGATGCAGCCTAATCTTTCACAACCATCAGCCATGATGTCGCCTGTGCGCTTGCCCGAATCGAGAACCTTATTTACGGCAAGCTCGATCGCATCGGCTGCATCTCCTTCATTAAAGGCATAGCGCAACATCATCGCCGCACTTAAAACTTGAGCTAAAGGATTTGCCAAATCTTTACCAGCAATATCAGGAGCAGAACCATGCACAGGCTCAAACACACCAGGCGTTCCTGCTTCCCCGAGGCTAGCCGATGGCAACATTCCGATGCTACCCGTTAGCATCGCCGCTGCATCAGAGAGAATATCACCAAATAGATTGCTAGTTAGGATTACATCAAACTGTTTGGGATTGCGAATGATCTGCATAGCAGCATTATCCACATACATGTGGGACAACTTCACATCAGGATATTCGCTAGAAATACTAGTCACGCGATCGCGCCATAGTTGCGATACTTCCAAAACATTGGATTTATCAACTGAACAGACAGAACCACGACGTTTTTGAGCAGCCTCAAAGGCAACTCTGGCAATGCGATCGATTTCTGGCTCGGTATAAACCATCGTATTAAAACCACGACGCACACCATTTTCATCGGTGACAATCCCTTTGGGTTTGCCAAAATAAATGCCGCCTGTAAGTTCGCGTACTACCAGAATATCTACGCCTTCAACTACTTCACGTTTCAAAGTCGAGGCATCAATTAACTGCGGCAAAATCTGAGCAGGTCGTAAATTGGCAAATAAGCCCATGCCACCACGCAAGCCTAGTAAAGCTTGTTCAGGGCGCAAATTTGATGGCATCGTGTCCCACTTTTCGCCACCAACTGCGGCTAGCAAAACTGCATCACTATTTTTGCAAAGCTGTAAAGTTTCTTCGGGCAAAGGATGACCTGTCGCATCGATCGCAGCACCGCCAACTAGAGCTGTCTCGAAAGCAAAGGTAATACCAAATTTGGGTGCGATCGCTTGTAGCACCGCCACCGCTACCTTCATAATTTCGGGACCAATCCCGTCCCCAGGTAAAAGCGTGATTTTATAGTTTTTAGACATTACAACAAAGATAAAAACAGATTTTCTAACATAACATTGTAGCGATCGTCTTAAAGCAATTCTCAGGTTGAAAGTATGTCTGCTGCTTACTTTCAACCTGAGAATTACTGGATTGCTAATTTGTGGGGTTTTCTAATTTACGACTTTTTTAGAAAGGCGATCGCCTCGACATGAGAAGTTTGTGGGAAAAAGTCAATCGGTTGAATGCGGGTGATTTGGTAGCGATCGCCTTCGCATAGCAGCTTCAGATCTCTTGCCTGTGTGGCGGGATTGCAACTGACATAGACAAGGCTATCGGGAGCAAATTCGCGTAGATAGGAAATTACTTCAGGTTCACAACCTTTGCGTGGTGGATCGAGGATCACGATGTCAGGTTGCAGATTGAGTGTACTGATTAATTCTTCGACTTTGCCAGTATGAAAAACTACATTGTCAATCCCATTGAGTTCAGCATTAAGCTTACCTTGAGCTGTTGCTTGCGGCTGGATTTCGATCGCGATCGCCTGTTTGACTTGCTCCGCTAACGGTAATGCGATCGTGCCAATTCCTGCATAGGCATCTAAGAGGATTTCTGTTCCTTTCAAATCAAGTTCTGATTCAATGATTTTCAGCATCTTCTCGGCTTGCTCAGTATAGACCTGAAAGAAGGTGTCGCCGCGCAAACGGAAAGTTAAACCTGCAAATTTCTCTAGAAGATAATCCTTGCCTGCGATGCAACGACTGTCGCGTCCCATGATTGCATTGGTTTTGTCAGGATTACAATTGAGAATTACACCCATAACTTTAGGATAGCGATCTAACCAAGTTTGGGCAAATACACTCAAGTTCGGGACATCCCAATCTCTGGTTACTAGTGTAATCAAGACTTCACCTGTATTCCGACCAATGCGCAGCCCTAGATGGCGCAATAGCCCTGTGTGCGTCTTCTCATCATAGATTTCCCAACATTGATTATGAATATCGCGCTTAATTTCTTCCAACATCGGATCGAGTCGGATATCTTGGGCTGGACATTGATTGAGATTGACAATTTTATGGGTTCCCTTTTGATAATATCCTGCCTTAAGATTGCCATCGCGTCCCGTTGCTAGGGGATAAGTGACTTTGTTGCGATAGTGTAAACTTTCCTTCGCGCCCACAATCGGTGAAATGAGTGCTTCTAACATCTCAGCATCAAAACCACCGATGCGTTGTAAAGCTTGTAAGACAATATTTTGCTTAGTTCGCAACTGTGCGGGATAGCCCACTGTTTGCCATTGACAACCGCCACATTTATCGGCAACGATGCATTTAGGGTAGACGCGATCGCTTGATGGTGAAAGAATTTTCTCAATACTGGCGTGAGCAAAGTTCTTTTTTACAAATTCTAATTTCGCGGTAATGCGATCGCCAGGAACACTATTGGGAACAAAGATGGCGATATTTTCATAACGCCCCACCCCATCGCCGCTATCAGCTAGATCGTCGATGGTCAGCGTGATTTTTTGTCCCTGTAGTAGCATGGTTTCCTAAATTAATCTATGGCTGGAGATATTTGATTATAGCTTGTCGCAAAGCCCGAAAATTAAAGGTGTTGCGGAGCGCCACCTTTAATTTTTGGGCTTTGTTTTTTGGAATCTGCAATTTGGTATTATTTAATTCGTTATGTTAAGACAGAAAATCAGTCAGAAGATTAACTTTTATCTTGATGATCTTGCTACACCCGTTGGCAAACTGATCAATATCTCGATCGCAATTCTTGTAATTGCCTCCGCCGTCAGTTTTGTCGCCCAAACCTACGAAATATCCGAGATTACACGCCACCGTCTCAATTTGCTAGATGACATCATCCTTGGTGTGTTTGTTTTTGAATATTTTTTGAGGTTGATTTGTGCCGAAGAGAAACTCAAACATTTATTTAGTCTCTATGCAATTATCGATCTAGTCGCAATTTTGCCATTCTTTTTAGGGGCGATCGATGTGACGTTTATTCGGCTATTGCGCTGGTTTCGGATTTTGCGATTGATTCGTTTGGTGGAGTCAAAGGCTCTATTTGTTAACAAGACCGAAGATATCGCCATTTTATTGAGGATACTCTTCACCTTATTTGCGATCGTGTTTGTCTTCTCAGGTTTGGTCTACCAAATCGAACATCCTAGCAATCCCAAGTTTCATACCTTTCTTGATGCTTTCTATTTTTCTATTTTCACGATGACTACTGTGGGCTATAGCGATGTCATGCCTAGGTCTGACGCGGGTAAACTGACGACAGTGATCATGGTTCTCACTGGTATTGCCTTGATCCCTGTGCAGTTAGGCGAGTTATTTAAGCGATTGGTGCAAACTGCAAACCAAAGCGATCGCGATAATGACATAATGAAGAATAGTGTCTGTTCAGGCTGTGGATTGTCTTTACATGATGCTGATGCAGAATTCTGTAAGGTATGCGGCACTAAACTATGAGCCTTTATTTTTTAAATAGAACTTCAGTTACATGACCTTTAAATAAATCAATTCCTAAAGCAGACTTAAGAAGATAGAGAATTAAAATAGTAACTGCGCTAATAAGTAAACTCATGGCAATAATCAATAAAATTGCGGCAATTATGTTGGCAAATTTAGCAAAGCCTTTAACTTCATATTGTCTATCTTGTTTACGCCTATCTTTGCCGATCATTAGCACAACAAAGTAGCGGGTGAAAATAAGATCAATCACAAATCTGAGATCGATTAACTTTGGAGAAGATTTAGGAATTGCTGTATGAATAACTGATTTTATTTGTTCTATCTCTGCCTCGTCTAATTTCTCCAAAACCTGTAGAGGAATTTGGTGCATATAGTAATCTACATTTCTCGCATTGTAACTTCTAAAAGATTGGCTCACTTCTTTTCCTTGTATTTCTTTTATTTATTGTATTTATTATCTAGTTGTCCATTGATACAGATGCCAACCAATTGTCATGGCTCCCCATGTAAGTATGATTAATCCATAGGTGGATTTACGATTGTCTAGTCCTAACTTATGCATTTTTGATTTGGCAAATGCTAGTAAAAAAATCATGCCAGTAGCTAGTATCCAACATGATAGTAACAATAAAGCGACAGTTTGAGCACTTATTTCTAATAAGATGAATGGCTTTGCCCACACAAATACAGCACCCCAGATCCACAGGGAAATCCAAGCGATCGCTAAACTAATTGAAGATGCTCCTGTTTGGGCTAATCTCAATGTAACTAAGTAATTTCCGATCAAAATAAACATATTTACATTGTAAGCCGCAAGGAGATACCCCACAGCGATATACCCAAATATCAAAACTATAAGATAAGCAATTGCACCAAAAGAAATTGAGATTAGCTTCATTATTTCAATCAAATAGTCATTTATCAGGTAGAAAAAATAAATTTCCGAATATTGAACCAGCTTTCTCGTAATCAGGGTTTAGGTTCGCAGAATCTACTGTTTTTGATGTGTAGGTTGAATCTAATGAAAGGCAAATTTTCCATGCCTTTTTTCCCCGACGAGCTAACAGAACATAGAGGAAATTCAGATTCAAATTGTCACTTAATTGAGCCAGCCCTTGATAAGCATGAAATTCATCAACATCAAATCCCTTTGCAAGGGAGAGATCTTTTTGATATATCCATGTTATCAAATCAGCTTCTTGATAAACTGTTTTGATCCCTAGTATAGGGAATCCAGTCAAAGCCAAGATTGAATCCAGCCAGTCACGTATATCTGCTTGCAGGTCTACGTTATTCATGAAATTAATTGTTAAACACTCACTCATATTTGAGCCACGAAATATATGCTCAATTTCTAAGGGTGTTTCAGTCATCTCTGGCATAACATCCCAGTGTTTTGGTAAAGATAATCGACAGTGCAATACATTGTTATTCATGCACCGAACAGGAAAAGCCTCAATTTCTTCTGGCATTTTTAGCCAAATCGGCTTGGACTGAATAAACATAATTAGTATTTAGTTACCCGTGACATATGCAAATTTTCTTTTGTCTAACAAATCTTCTAGTGGAGTTTGAAGTAATTTATCTGGAGTTCTGGGGTCTCTTAAAGTCACCTTAATTGCATTTGGTAATGCCTCAGGATTATCCTCAGGGCGTATTTGAGCATTGTCATTAATACCAAGAATGGAATAGCAATGGGCTATTCCAATACCACCATGCTCGCTCTTCTGGGGCATCTTATATCCGTCTGATTTAAAGGGATTCATACTTGTTGTTTTGTCAGTCCATGTTTTTGTCCCAGCCACAAGTGGTCTACTGTTTTCCAGAGACTCGACAATAAGGATGTATAGTTTCCATGCTTCGTTGACTTCAGGACTTCCTTTCTCTGAGGATATGAGTTCTATCTTTGATTTTTCGCCACTTATCATGCCTATAATCTCAAATGGTTTACCCATAGGTAAGTTTGCATATTTCCCTTTGGAAATAGCCCAAGCTTTTTGAATAAATGCAGGCCATAAATAACTATCTTTTCTTCCACCGTATAAAGGTGATCCATCTGGCGCAATAAATAGTTTTTTCTGGACTGTGACTTTTAAGACAGGGTGCTGATGACCGCTATCATTAAATCCTGGGAAAGTAATATCTAAGTCTGCATCCCCGACTCTGGTAAATAGCCCAGTAATGGCTGCTGGGTTGACTTCTGCTATAGAAATTAGAGCAGCATGAAGATAACAATCTGAGATGGCACTTTGAAAAACATCAGTTTGAGATATAGGAGGATCGTTTTGAGCTTGTGGTAGTATCTTTCCTTGCTTTGGATTAGTATTACTAGTGCCAATTGTTGAAATATCTTTGTATTCACCTAGAGCTTTTATTGTATCTGGTTTTGTATAACCATATACCCAATTCAAATTGAGAGTATCTGCCTTCTGTTGATTAACATCAACTTCCATGAATTTAACCAAACAATATTCTCCTTCAGGAAGACCATCAGGATCTATCTCTCTTCTGACTATTTGAAGTTTATTTTCCTTTTTAAGTTTCTTTGTTTGTGGCGTATTACCATTGAGTTTTAAGCTGCCGTCTTCATCAGTTAGAAATATACTAGTTGAGCCAATTCGTTTGTACTTTCGCTTGTAAATCGCATCATCAGCAAACTGATCCTTTCCCTCCACAAGATCTTCTCGTTGTATCTGCGATCGCTGCACCGCCCCTCCATTTTGCTGCACTACATGAGTTAACTCATGGGCAATCAACTCCTGCCCACTTCGACTACTCGGCTCATACGCACCCTGCCGAAAGAACAGATCCTGCCCTGTCGTAAAAGCTTTTGCTTGAATTGATTTGTTTAATTGGTCAGACTGCGAATCTGTATGTACTTTTACACCACTAAAATCTGCTCCCATCGCTTGCCCCATCGACTGTTGCAGATTTGCCTCTAGCGATTGTCCACTACCCCGTGCACTTTGAATTGCCGACTCTAAATCAGTTGATGCTTCACCACCTCCAAGGTTTTCACTCCTTTGTACTAGAGGCTTCATTTGCAATTTATCATCATCTTCCAAATCTTGTCGCTGAATTGGCTGACTTTGGGAATTAGTTGATGAATGAATTTGTTGGACAACCCTAGCCGCAGTAGCATCAGCTTCCTGTTCATACTTATCATTGGGCTGACCAATGGTAAGCTTTGCTTGGAGCGCCATTCTCTCAGCAGCGATCGCCTTTAATCTATTCCCAGACTTTCTTTGCACTGTCACGACAGATTCGGCATCCGTAGACTGCTTTGCCTGAATTGCCATTTGCCGTTCTGCTGCGATCGCCTTCAATCGATTTCCAGACTTTCTTTGTACTGGCGGAGGTTCAGGATTCATTGTGAACTCTTTTGCATCTTCCAGTTCCCCTTCACTTTTTTCTTCTTCTACAGATTCTTGCCTTTGAACTGGTTGATTTTGTAAGGCTGCATTAGTTGAAGGTTTTGATTGGATTGCCATTCTCTCAGCAGCGATCGCTTTCAGGCGATTTCCTGATTTCCTTTGCACAGGTGTTGCTGATTCTGAACTTGGTGTATTAATTATTTTTTCTAAAAAATTTTCTGTATATCCAGACTTGCGTGAAATCGCCTCATCTTTTTCTTCTGAATCTAATAGAGCGAATGGTCTAGGTTGCAGATTTAGAGATGTGGGGTTTACTAAAGATGAAGTTTTTGTTGATCTGTCGTTAGTATGTTCCATACCTAGTTAGCTCCTAGTATTTTCTATAGTTCCTTGCAAAGTTATACCAATTCACAAAAGTGCGGCAACACTTTCGTGAATTAAAAACCAAATCCAGTAAGGGTTTTAAAAACACAAAAAGGCGTAGCCATTTTGTGTTTTGGTATTACGTAGAAGATAACTTGATTTTTATTCTCGCATAACCAGACTTTATAAAATGCTAAAAAATATTGAGTTTGTTCTTTGTTAATGAATTTACTAGCTAAATTTGCGATCTCCTTCTCCAAATTTTGGACTTCTTGCCATAATGTTATTGCGATCGCGCCAACTAAAAAGTAATGACTTAACATCGGCTATCCTAGATGAATTGTTAGTAATAAGACTGCCTATTCAATATTCATTTTAACCTATACAAGTCAAGTCGCTCGCTTTGGTATTACACACAAGTATTGTTGATGTTGGGTTTAACTCTTCAACCCAACCTATCTGTCGCTATCTTCACAAATATTAGCGTGATCCCATATGCGTATAGTTGTTCCATTACTCTTCCCAGTCGGCTGTCGTTTAGATGTTTTGTCGCTTTTCCTAAAAAAAGTCACTGAATAAATATAATGGAGCCGTCAAGAATCTCATCCAGTTTAAAATCATCGCTTTTACCACTTGCCCTGCACTCACTTTCTCTTGCGGATGGCTTCCTAGCTCCCGATCTATGATTTCTAATATCCCGATATTATCTACTATCCCAGCAATAATACCCAGATGGTCTATGTTTTGTAAGTCTATCTGGGGCATTTGGCTGTTTTGAATGCGTTTAAATAAAAATACCTTATTTCAATTTTAACCTGCTGAATGTAGGTTATGAGTCCCTTATGCAAAGATCTCTAGGTGTTGCACTTCAGATTTGAATTGGCGAAATCCTAACGAGCGATCTCATTAATTGAGATATTGCACGACAAACCCAAGCTCTCTCTCAAAAAATTCTTGCAATTCTTCGATTTTTGGGTTTTCCATTTGTAGTAACCAACTAATTGAGGGACGATTGAAGTCTTCAACGTTGCTCTGAATGTTCTGTGCCATTCCAAGTAGATACTGCCACATATAACGGTTTCCACTCGCAAACAAGCGATCGGCATCGGTAATACAGATTCCAAATTTCTTGGCATCGAGCCAGTCTAAGTTAGAAAGTTCTTGGCTGAGGATATTTAAACTCAACTCTTCGCCAGGGAACTGAACGGCAAGGGCAAGCTGTTCCAAAAAATCTTTTGGAGTAGAGCATTTTTTCCCATCAATCCAAAAAATCTTTAAGCCTTTTTCCTGAAATAGAGTTGCTGCAAAGTCTCGATCTTTCGAGAAAAATGCGAATACTTCAGGCGCAAATTGATAAAGCTTTGTCATAGTCTGAACCTTTTAAACGTCTTGTAGTGGTCGCTTGTATAGTAGTGATTTGCTCCCCCTACAACAATTCGATTTTTGCCCCGATTAGGATCGCTGCTATAAGGTTTAATATCATATTCCGTATACCCAACATTGTTAGGTAGCACCATACCAGGCTCGGTTCCGTTACCATGATTGCCAAAGTGACCACCTGAATAGAACTGCCCAACAGTTTTGTGAGTAAGGGCATGTATCCTGACTGAATTAACATCATCTTTTACCCCTAATCCTAATCCTGCACGACTAGTTACTGGGACAGTGCTTTCAGCACAGGTTTCTCCAGCCCAAAATTGTTGATCTTTGTCGGCTTGTAATTTGTTGTAGATATTGCCAAAACTGTGATTGTAATCGAGCCATTTTTTAACATCAACAGGAGTTTTCGGTTTCTTTGCCTTCGCTAAAAGATCTAATACCTCAATGGTTCGAGTAACATTATTACCTGATTCTGTATAAATATGGGCAACTTGTTCGCCATGACCGACGATCCAATCTTTAGCAAGCATTTTCTCAGAATCAACCTTTGGAATGCTTTTTGCAATCAAAAAGGAAGCGTCTGCGGCTTTACCCTTATGCTTGAGGTAATCTTTTCCTTCCTGAAGGGGATCCACTATTGTAGGAGGAGGAACAGTTAGTTCGTCTAATAACTTATTGACATCCTTCGAGCTATCCTTTTTACTAAAAATAGTTAATGCTTGGTCAATATCGTTGTTTGCTTTTTTAAAGAACTTCAGCAATTCTGTAAAGTCTTTAGTCTCATCGAGATCGATTAGGGTTTTAAACCTTCCAGCTTCTCCAGTTTTCGCTTCGTTCAGTAATAGCATCAGTGCTTTAGCTTTAGCATCAGCACCTCCTACTGGAATATGTACATTCTCTAATTTTTCCAAAGAGAAGACAGTAAAGATTTTCTGAATATCAGTAAGTGAGATCGTCGCATTCAGTCCATTCACGAGCCATGCAACCAGTTTAGTTGCTTTTTTGTCATCTACCCCTGCCGAATTCAGCACCCATTCAGAAGCCGCCTCACTATCAGGAAAAGCAAATAGCGGAGTAATGGCTAGCTTTAGAGCGTCTTTATATTTTGTCTTATTCCCTTCCAACCCAGAATCGAGTTTTCCTTTTTTAGTTTCAAACTCCCCTAGTTTTTTAGATGTTTCTTGTTTGTATTTTGTTTTATTCCCTTCCAAACTATTATCTAGGGATAATTTCTTCTGTTCTAATTCTTCTAATTTGTCTTTTATTAGATTTTTGACAACGAGGGAACTGGACTTAGGTACATCTAGACTTGGGAAAATAGATTTCAAACCTTCATGAATCTTCTTGTTTAGAAGCGGTTTTTCCAGTTCTTTTTTCGTAAAGGTATGATCATATTTACATCCTGTTTTCTGTTCGAATGTAGTTTTAAAAGTTTCTATATCTATTTCTGCAACAGCTTTATCGTATTGATCAATTGCTTGTTTATTGCCGATTTCTCCAGCAATTGATTCATCTGGCTGAGAGGAATCGATTGTTTTGTCATATGAGGAGATATACTTTTCCCGTTCTTGTTTGTTTTCTTCAATGGCTTCATTGTATTCGTTAGTTGCTTTCTGATTACCAAGATTTTCTACTTTGTCTTTAACTGACTCATGATAATTATATTCCTCTGTTTCGGTCATTACTCGATCTGCAACAACTGGATCGTTACCCTTTGTCTTCAATTTTTCCCTTGCTGCAGCAAGAGCCTTAACTCCTTTAGTTTGGTACTTCAATAGGTAATCTTTAATCGCCGGAGCAACATCTGTATCATTGTTTGTGAGTGTTAATGCCTCTCTCATGAGAGCTGATTCGTTTACATTACCAACTAGAGGAGCTAATAGTTGGTAAATAGCCGAAGCAAGTGCTGGGTTATATTGCGTTTTAATCAAAGTATCTTTCATTAGATCCAATAGATTTGGAGTACCAACCAATGGGATGAGTAAGTCGCATTGTTCTTTTGGTTTAAGAATGGGAAGGGTTTGCGACTTGAAGAAATCAACTAGAGGTTCTATCTGCTCGTTAGCATATTTTCGAAATTCTTGAAAAGCAACATCCCCAATTTTTTCTCGGAATTTTAGCCTGTTAGGAGTATCAGGATAGCCAAATCTGCCTTTGAGCCATTCTGACGTAGCTCTTTGGATTACGTTAGAGGAAAGTTGAGCGTTAACTGTTCGTTGAATATTGTTCCGATCGCTTGTGTCTGATGATGCTTTTTGAGTATCGAACTTGTTTGGCACAGAGTCGGAAATCATTGAGGATGCTTTTGCACCCATTACATCTGCTTCGTTTTCCAGTCCTGTATCGTCATTGATCCCAACTCCTTTCGTTTGCAGTGTAGGTTGTACCCGTCCCTGTTTTTGCTGTACCACATGCCAAGCTTCATGGGGTAGATGCTCTTCCTGTCCAGATGCAAGGTGAATGTCATTCCCTTGAGCGTAGGCTAGGGCATCGATTTGAGATGGTTTTGGGGAATTTGTATGAACCCGCACATCCGATATGTCTATGCCTGATAGCGATTCGATCCCATCTTTTAACCGATCTGGCATTCCTGTTTGGTTTGGTTGTATCTCTGCTTTCGCCTGTACAGTTACATCTGCCTCAAACTTCCCCTGAATCGCTTCCTCTTCTTCCTCATTTACGACTGCTTCACGTTGCAGTGCTTTAGCAGAGCTGTTTGTGTTTAACGGTTGTATGACTTTTGTTGCTTCATCGACTTTCTGCTCGTCGTTATCGTTTGACTCTGCGATCGCAAGTTTTGTTTGAATCGACATCTTTTGCGCATTCTTTGCTCTCAAGCGATTCTCAAACTTGCGCTGAACTGGCTGACTTTGCGAAGTAATTGGCGAATTAATTTGTTGAACGACCCTAGCCGCAGTAGCGCCAGCTTCCTGTTCATACTTGTCATTGGGCTGACCAATGGTAAGCTTTGCTTGGATCGCCTTTCTCTCAGCAGCGATCGCCTTTAATTTGTTTCCAGACTTTCTTTGCACAGTCACGACAGATTCGGCATCCGTGGACTGCTTTGCCTGAATTGCCATTTGCCGTTCTGCTGCGATTGCCTTCAATCGATTTCCAGACTTTCTTTGGACTGGTGGAGGTTCAGGATTCATTGTGAACTCTTTTGCATCTTCCAGTTTCCCTTCACCTTTTTCTTCTTCTACAGATTCTTGCCTTTGAACTGGTTGATTTTGTAAGGCTGCATTAGTTGAAGGTTTTGCTTGGATCGCCATTCTCTCAGCAGCGATTGCTTTCAGTCGATTTCCTGATTTTCTTTGCACAGGTGTTGCTGATTCTGAACTTGGTGTATTGATTATTTTTTCCAAGAAATTTTCAGAATATCCTGACTTCCTTGGAATTGCCTCATCTTTCTCTTCTGACTCCAATGGAGCAAATGGTCTAGGTTGTAAATTTAGAGATGTAGGGGCTACTAAGGATGAAGTTTTTGTTAATTTGTCGTTAGTTTGTCCCATAATCTAGTTATCTCCAAGTATTTTCTATGCTTTCTCGAAAAGTTGATTTTAAGTAGGAGTTGACTTGATTGTATTTTCGCATAAATATTTTTAAATAGTAATAAATATATATAAGTTATGAAGATTCAAAGCCCGAAAGAGAGGTGCGGCAGTTTGCGCCGCACCTCTCTTTTGGGCTTTATGAGACGATTTGAGAGACCACAGCTATATTAGCGATCGCTACCTAAATTAAATCCAAAATAAGAGAGGCGGTGCTTTGCACCGCCTCTCTTATTCTCTTAATTATAAAAACCACCACATCAGCAAGATGCCTAAGATTGATCCAGCAACAACTTGGGCGGGGGTATGACCTAATAACTCTTTAAGAGGATCATGTTCTTCTTCAAACACTTCCACCATGATTTGATTGAGAACCTTTGCCTGCTTGCCTGCGGCGCGGCGGATACCTGCGGCATCGTACATGACGATAAAAGCGAAAACTGTAGCGATCGCAAATTGAGGTGTGTCCCATCCTTGAGTCCGACCGATACCTGTAGCCAATGCCGAGACTAAGGCTGAATGAGAGCTAGGCATTCCTCCTGTTTCAAACATTATTTTAAATCTGAGTTGTCGAAATTGGGCTAACTCGATAAATAGTTTGAGTATTTGTGCTGTTAGGCTAGAACATAGAGCAATTAGCAGAACTTGGTTATCGAGGATTTCGCCAACAGGATGGAGGTTCATATCAATTGCAAAAATTAGGGACAAAAAAGAGGTCAAAGAATATTGTGAGATTAAGGTTTAATTTTTCCGAGCAGTAATGTAATCGGCAAGAGCCATTAGAGGTAAGGCTGCATCACCATAACTGATAAGTTGAGCCTTGGCTTGTGCTACAAGTTCCTGTGCTTTTTGCTGCGAGGCTTCGATACCCCACAAGCTAGGATAAGTAACTTTTTGGGCGGCGATATCTTTGCCTGCCGTTTTGCCAAGCTGCTCAGAAGTTGCTGTGATATCTAGGATGTCATCAATGATTTGAAAAGCTAAACCTATGTTATTAGCATAAGTGGATAGATGCTTAATGTCGGTATCATTTGCACCAGCTAGCAAGGCTCCACAGATGACACAGGATTCCAGCAAGGCGGCTGTTTTATGGATATGAATGAAGGTGAGCGTTTCTGCCGTTACATCTCGCTTGCCTTCGCATTCTAGATCAACAACTTGTCCGCCGACCAAACCAGTCGCAGCGACAGCATGACCGAGATGGGCGATCGCTTTCAAAATACGCTCCGCAGGTACACCCTTTGTCTGGTCAGCAATAAATTCAAAGGCATAGGCAAGCAAGGCATCCCCCGCCAAAATCGCAATGTCATCGCCATAAACCTTGTGATTAGTCAGTTTTCCGCGCCGAAAATCATCATTGTCCATTGATGGTAGATCATCATGGATCAATGACATGGTATGAACCATTTCCATCGCACAGGCGGTAGGCATTGCCGAAGCGCGATCGCCGCCTAATAATTCACAAGCAGCAAGGCATAATATCGGACGTAATCGTTTGCCACCAGCCATTAGCGAGTAGCGCATGGATTCATAAATTTTTTCGGGATAGGTAACCGCGATCGAAGCATCAAGGGCTGCCTCAACCTCTTGTTTAAGATCGCGTAAATACTTATCTAAATTGAATGCGACTGTTTCGGTCAATGTTTGGGGCATGGCTGACTTCAATGGTTTCAACAATAACTAATTGCTAGAGTGGGGCAAAAACTCCAGACTGTATTAAGGACGATATCCAGAATGTATATTATGCAACGACTTGCGATCGCAACCCCAAATTTTGCCTTTTTACTTTTTACTTTTTACTTTTTCCTTGTAGCTCCAAACAGTATTGTGCAAAAGCATCGTCACTGTCATTGGACCAACACCGCCAGGAACAGGGGTAATGTGTGAAGCAACTTCGCTAACGTTGGCATAGTCCACATCGCCAACTAGGCGAGATTTGCCTTCGTAGTCGGTGATGCGGTTAATCCCGACATCGATGACCACGGCATTAGGCTTGACCATTGCGGCTGTCACAAATTCAGGTCTACCGATCGCGGCAATTAAGATATCGGCTTTGTTGGTAATTTCGGCGAGATTTTTAGTGCGCGAATGGGCGATCGTCACTGTGGCATTTTCTTCGAGTAGCATTAGTGCCACTGGCTTGCCGACAAGAATACTGCGCCCGATTACAACGGCATTTTTGCCAGCAATATCAATTTTTGCTTCAGCTAGTAATTCCATCACTCCAGCAGGTGTGCAGCTCCGCAAGCCAACTTCACCTCTTGCTAATTTGCCGAGGTTATTTGGGTGCAGCCCATCGGCATCTTTATCAGGATGAAGACGATTTAAAAGGGCGATCGCATCTAAATTTTCTGGCAGAGGCAACTGGATCAAGATGCCATCTACGCGATCGTCAGCATTTAGCTCGTCAATAACTTGCTCTAATTCTGCTTGAGTGACGCTAGCAGGAAAATGTTTTCCAAAGGAGGTGATCCCCGCCTTATTGCAGGCGGTCTCTTTATTTCTTACATAGGCGGCACTGGCAGGATTGTCTCCCACCATCAGCACGGCTAACCCTGGAGGACGACCATATTGAGTTTGTAGTTGTGCGACCTCTTCAGCGATCGCCTTTTGCATTTTCTTAGCAAGAGCCTTGCCATCAATGATTACTGCCATAAGCTGATATAAATTTTACTTTGCGTTGTCGTTACCTAATAAGTAGCTAGGCACAATTAAATATAACCCCTCCCAAATCTGGTTAGTCCTAAATAAGGAAAGGGTTTATATGGTAAGGATAGGCAGTACTTCGTGCCGCCAATCCTTACCTCTTTAGCACTATCAAAATCTGCACTGCTTGCATAGTGGGCGGTACAGATTTTGGCTCTATTTTTTAATTATGCTGAGTTACTTATCTAAATGATTGTATCGCTTGATGGGAAGTATAGTTAAGTAACACTTTGGAAGATTGACATTAGTACTTACCCCAAAAAACTATAGTTGTAGGCAAGGTATGCGATCGCATAAAATGGCTGTAGCGATCGTGTATGTACTAATCTCTAAACAAGCATCAGACGGAGCTTCAAAACAAAAATTCTCTTCTGGAAAAACTGCTTTTTCAATGCATTCATCTAACCCAATCTGTAATCGAATAATTTGAATCTGTTTAGTTTGATTCATATAGTAATATGGCTTTTTATTGAATTTATCTAAATCAGGATTTAGCATGACTTTCAAATATGTAAAAAAAGAATATTTCTTTTGTAAAAACTTAAAAGCTGCTATGCCAGTGTATTAATTTGTTGACTGGACTATTCGATTTAATTCTACAATCATATATACTCATAATCGCTTTTGATAGGGAGAAGGTAAACAAGAGATCTTGTTCTTCTTCTCGATATACAACTGATAGATTAGTATTATTCGCTTCGGTGAATTGGCGACATAATAACAATTCAATCCTTGCAATTATCTCATCGATTTTGTTGGGATTAGATATGTTCTCATGCTCTTGAAAAAGTTCATAAAAGTCATTTTTGTTGGTAATTCCGCCAGAGATAGAAATAGATGTTCTGACTTTATCCTGAACAGTATCAGAAGAAATTTTTATCTTCTCCCCATTGGAACCAAATTTTATGATATTAACAATGAGATTCCTAACCATGCAGCAGATCATATCTCGACGTGCATACACAATAGAATCATGATTCATTTCAAATAAAATCTGAATCCCTCTTGGGGCTTTAATTCTAGATAACCTCAAGATGCTATCAGATATTACCTCGTCAATCATAAATGTAGTGTTTGCTTCCTTGACCTTAATTGATTCAGTTACAAAATAATTTAGAGATTCTTCTTGATCTTTTGTAGAAGTATTCAGGTTTGAAATTGTATTAATATATTCTGAGAAAACTATCGATTCTTTATTTTGCTTATCCATTGTTTTTCTCCAAATTCTTTTTTACATTTAGATATAAACTTGATTTCGGATCTTTAATTTACGATGGTTTTGAATTTACTAAATGCAAATTCAAAACCATCGTAATAAATTAATAAACTGCAATCACTTTAAGTCCGATATTCTTGAGGATATACTGTGCTTGACTAGCATCGCGATCGTTGACTAGTCCTATTACTAAAAAATTGCTATTGTTAACAGCTTCTAAAAATTGTAAGGTGTCCCGCACATTAATTCCTAGCCCTGTCAGAACTGATGGCAAACCATTATCTGTAGCAACATATTCCCAGTGCATCGAGTTTTGATGCTCTTGATATTGGTCGGAAATAATGACGATTTGAGGTGAACTCAAACCTTGTTTCTGCATTTCTAATACCGCATTGTTAGCTTCTTGTCTTGAAGGAAATATAGCTATAACTGTGCATATGCTTTCTGCCTCAGATTGAAAATTGTCACTGCCTTCATAAACTTCTGGCGCGATCGCATAAAGATTTCGCAATTCCATACCATCGAAATTAGAAGTGTATTTGATGGGATCTTGATTAAGAGTATTTCTCTCATTTGCTATAGTCATCATTACTCTCCAAAAAGAAATAAATGAGCATAAAATTAACTATCTTGTGTCAATCTCACTCCTTGTATACAGCTTTTTAGTTGGTAAAAAAGTGTGAAGCAATATCCTAAAAAGTTTATTGGGTAAAGGTTCTTAGGGCTTTGTTTAGTTTTTGATTTTTTGTATTATCTTCTAGTAATTATTCAATCATTTCAATGATTGATTTAATTTGTTAGGACGATTGAATTGATTGATTTAGCAATAAAACGTATTATTTGTAACCTGCCGCTTGCAGAGAAAAAAGATGGGCATAGCGTCCATCTGCTGCCAATAACTGCTCGTGACTGCCTTGCTCGATGATTTTGCCATCTGCCATCACGATGATTTTGTCCGCCATGCGTACAGTTGAAAACCGATGGGAAATTAAAACTACCATCTGGTCTTTGGTGAGAGAACGGAAATGATTGAAAATATTCATCTCCGCTTCAGCATCCATTGCCGCTGTAGGTTCATCAAGTACGAGGATGTCGGCTTGCGATCTCATAAATGCTCTAGATAGCGCAATCTTTTGCCATTGACCACCTGACAACTCTTGACCACCCTTAAACCATTTGCCCAACTGCGTCCCAAACTTTTGAGGCATATTGTTAATAAAAGGTTTCGCCATGCCTTTTTCAGTCGCAATTTCCCATTCTTGATCGTCATTGATGCGTTCTACATCACCGACTCCAACATTTTCTCCTACGGTAAATTGATATTGCACGAAGTTCTGAAAAATCACACCAATTCTTCTGCGTAAAGTATCAATATCCCAATCATTCAAATCAACACCATCTAATAAAATCTTGCCACTACTAGGTGTATATAGCCGCGTCAGAAGTTTGATAAGTGTCGTTTTGCCAGAGCCATTTTCGCCCACGATCGCTAATTTTTCGCCGTGATTAAGATGCAGGGAAATATCCTTTAAAACTGGCTCTTGACTCTCAGGATAGCAAAAGGAAACATTCTCAAATCGGATTCCTTCTGACACAATTCCTTTAGTAATCATGCCTTGAGATTGGGGAACTGGCTGTTCTAGAAATTCGTAGAGATTAGCGAGATAGAGATTGTCTTCATACATGCCACCGATGGAGGTTAGAGCTGATGCGAAAGTAGACTGACCTTGGCGGAACACGACTAAATACATGGTCATTTCCCCAAGGCTAATTCTACCAGCGATCGCCTCCATTACAATCCATGCATAGGCAGCATAAAACGCGCCTGTGCTAAGCAATCCTAGTAGATAGCCCCAAAATCCTTTTTGAATTGTGAGATTGCGATCTTCTTTGTAAAGGAGATCAAAAACATCCCGATAACGTTGCAACAGCATTCCGCCTAATTGATAAAGCTGTACTTCCTTTGCATAGTCTTCTCTCGCCAATAAAGTCTCTAGATAATGTTGCTGCCGGGTTTCAGGCGATCGCCATCGAAATAGTCTAAAAGCATGTTCTGAGAATCTGGTTTCCGCAATAAAAGAAGGAATCGCCGCTAAGACCAAGACAATCACTGCCCAAACGGAAAAATTTAATAACAATCCACTAAAGGTCAATAGAGTTAATGCTGACTGACCTAAACCAAAGATGCGACTGATCAGTGATAGCGGACGACTAGAAGCCTGTGCTCGCGCCTGAGACATCTTGTCGTAAAATTCTGAATCCTCAAAATGAGCCAGATCGAGGGTAAGCGCCTTTTCTAAAATCAATACGTTTACTCCTTGACCAAGCAGCACTCGTAGCAATGATTGAGATACGGTTAGTCCTTTCTGAACTGCTGCCAAAATCACGATCAAGATTGCCTCAAATCCTACGTAACTGAGTGCTAAATTGCGATCGCTTAACAATCCACTACTCGCCGCCAACACAACGCTATCGACAATCAATTTGCCAACATAGGCGATCGCCGCAGGTAACAGTCCACTTATAAGGGTAAAAATAGCGATCGCCAAAGTTAATCCTCGGCTAGTCGTCCATACTAGTCCTAGAGCCTTGATGCCATAACGAAATATTGTCAAAGACTTACGCAAAGTCTTTTTAAGAGATCTCTGTCCCTTTTGTTCACTTTTTTTCTTTTTTGCCATATAGCCATTTTATAGCTACATTCATCTCTAAAACCAAAGAAGCTAGTGGCGGCGCTTTGCGCCGCCACTAGCTTCTTTGGTTTTGATGTTCAAACGATCGCTTAATTGATCGCCAATAAGCCCTGATGGGAAACTCTGTATAGTCACGGGTGATTGATAACAACACAATCAAATGACCAAAAAATGTGGATATCGCCCAGAATTTAGGAAACCATGCTAGTGGGACATCTGGTTCTGTTGGAAAAAGATAGACAGCAAGGGATGCGATCGCGGTCGGTACTAATACTAATAAAATCCCCAAAATACTTAACCAACGGCTGTTATAAACCTGCACCGCATTTGCATTTTCCCAGCGCTTGCCAGTCCATGCCCATCGCAGCAAAGAGATAGTATCTGCCATCTTCAAAAATTGCTGGCGTTGATCGGCACTTTGCTCAAGGATAAAAATATGACTACAAAAATCGCAAGCCAAAGATTCCATCATCGGCATGGGTGCGATCGTGCCATGCATACAGACAGGACAGGGGGATGATGGCGATCGCGAATTGGAGTAACTCATTATTTACACTTTGACAATGTTTAGCAGTGGCGCAAAGCGTCTCACTAACATTGTAGAACAAATGAATTACCCCCTTTAATTCCCCCTTGCAAAGGGGGAAGACCAGAAATCTTGTTCCCTCCCCTTGAAAAGGGGAGGGTTAGGGTGGGGTAATTTCTTTGTTTCACGCACAAACTGAGATGTGTGTACAAGGTAGGTGCAAGGGGAGGGCTAGGGTGAGGTAAATTATCCCTTATTCAACAGCAAAAGTAATCGCTACCACCGCTCGAATGTCTTTATCAATCGAGGTGGTGTTGTAAGAGCCACTGTTGCTGACCTCAGTGGAATATCGCGCCGTAATCTGAAAGACATCTGTTTCCGCCTTGCGAATTGTGCCGAGGCGACTGCCTGAAACATTGACGATTGCATCGCCTCTAGCCTTCGCATCTTTCGTCGCTTCAGAAATCATTTCCACTCGTAACTGACTAAGCTGCGTATAGAGATATTCCGCAGGCTCCGAGGTGAAGGGAATACCCTCATTAATCAAGTCTGTACTTGATCGCGCGATCGCACTGATGCCATCGACATCTTTAGAGCGAATCTCAAAGCGTTGGATCAATCTATAAGCTATGGTTTTACCAGTTTGAACTCCATTACTATTGGTTTCTGGAATCGGTTGAGTTTCGATCGCACTGACGACGATCGCATCATCAGGAATATTTTTGCTCTTGAGATAGGCTCGCACTCGTTCGTTATAGCGTTTGAGTTCTTGGTAAGCAAGCGGCAATGTCGTCTGTTGGCTAGATACAGAGCTGCGCCAAATCACAAAATCTGCACGAATGGGACGGGTCGATGAACCAATCACGGTCAAAATGTCATTTGACCTTAGCGATCGCAGGGCATTGCCAGCGAGAAAGGCACTACCGACAAGTGCGATCGAAAGGGCAAGCATTCCACTGAATAGTTGTGGAAATGGAGATGCTGGTCTTGGTGTTGAGGCGTTAGGGTCTGACAGCATAACTTTGTTGGGAATTGTTACATTGCTTGACGTTAAGGGGGTTATGTAGTTACGGCTCGTAATAAAACGTAATTCAAGGAAAAGGGAAAAGGTAATCTCTATAGATTAGGACTTACGCAAATCAACCAAGAACTAAAGTTCTTGGCTCAAAGCTCAAGTCAGTTTTAACTGACTAAAGAAAGCCTCAAACCAACCTGTTTCAACAGGTTTAAGCTTTTAGCCCGCAATTTATTGCAGGGCAGATGCGTAAGTCCTATAGATGTTTCGTGGAGGTCAAATCATGATAAAAGGCTCAATGCTTTGAAACACCGATTGAGCCACAATTATTTGTCTTTGTCGCTGGACATATCCTGAAAGGAAATGACTAGAGAATTTCTAGGCTTGAGCGCACTAAGCGGGAATAAACTTCTATCGGTAGTTTGGGGGACGTTTATATTTACGAGAGATATCCATCTGTTTGTGTTTTGGAGGAAACCACGATCGCCAAACCCAAACGAGGATACTTTCGAGTAGCTCGGCTAGTTCGATCGCAGCTTTGCTTACTTTCTGTATAGGCGATAACTGCCGAGGAGGACGGTGAGAGCGACTCGTTGAAGATGCTCTTGGAGATGCTTTTGAAGCGATTGAGCGGGTTTGGGTAGATCGGCGATCGCGGTTTGGAATAGTTGTATTGGAGTTTGATGGCGATCTGGAAACATTTCTGGATTGGGTTGGCTGGCTGTATGCTTGTTGAGCTAGATGAGTTTCGAGTTCGGCATGGGTAGGAAGACTGAAAAAATCGGCATCTGTTTCGTAAATTTCGACGCGACGCTTGGGTAAATTGGGCAAATCGACTTGAGGTTTGGGAATATCAGTGATGGATAGTTCGATCTGTTCGATTAATGGCTCAAGCTCTGGTTCAATTGCAGGAATTTCTTCTTCTAATCCCTGTAATGTCCAATTTCGTTCTGCCTTCGCTCCACCTAAGCGCAAGCAATTACCCGCATGATCGAGAATCAATGCTTTGCGACCACCTTTAGGACGTAGTCCGCGACCGAGCATTTGTAAATGCAAGGCGACGGATTTGGTGGGACGACATAGCTGGATTACTTCGATTTCGGGAAAGTCAAAGCCTTCGGTGAACAAATTGACATTGCAGAGTACTAGGGTCTGACCAGCACGAAAACGTTCAAGGATGGCTTGACGTTCTTTAGTTGCAGTTTCGCCATCGATATGTTCGGCGGCAATGCCTGCGGTGCGATAACGCTCTGCGATCGCTTTGGAATGGTCTAGGTTAATTGCAAATACAACACAACGTTTTTGAGGAGCATGGCGCAAATATGCATCCACGGCACAACCCGCCACATAGCGGCGATCGATGCGCTCAGCTAGGTCAGCAGAATTAAAATCTCCTCCTGCAATACGAATCCCTTCTTCTGTCGGTAAAAAGCTTTCGGGTGCAAGCACATCATAATCCGCGAGAAATCCTCTCCAAATTAATTCGGATACAGAAGGCCCCACCACCAATGCTTCATAAAGGCGATCAAATCCTCTTCCATCCAGCCGAGAAGGTGTGGCTGTCACTCCCAAAATTAATGCTTCGGGAAAATGGCGCAAAATTGTTAGATAACTTGGTGCAAGTGAAAGGTGAGCTTCATCAATAATCACGAGGGCGATCGCACCCAAATCTACTTCTTGTTTTTCGAGTCGTTTTACCAAAGTCTGGACTGAAGCACATTGCACAGGATGCTCTATGTGCATGGGCTGATCGGCTTTAATAATACCAATGGGCGATCGCAGTGTTTGTTCTAGGGTTTTTCGCGCTTGCCAGAGCAATTCTTCGCGATGAACCAATAAGAGAACGCGCTGATTGCGATCGTCGAAATGTTTAGCGAGTTCGCTAAAGGTGCGTGTCTTTCCTGAACCTGTTGGCATAGCTAGCAAAATAGCTCGCTTGCCTAATCGCCAAGTTGCATAAATCTCGGAGATCACCCGCTGTTGATAGTCTCGTAGCTCGGACATCGCACGCCTCAAAAAAATCCCTTGTATTATGCCAGAAGTTTCTCAAATCGCAGCATTGACTTTGCACTCAAGCATTAGCCCTGCACTCAAGTGCGGTCTAAAAGCTCAAACCCGTTGAAACGGGTTAACTAACAGTTTTCTGTAGTCCACTTCAGTGGACTTGAGCTTTTAGCCAAGAACTTGAGTTCTTGGTTTATTTGCGTAGTAATTCTTATATGGCATCCTAAGAATTGTCCATCAAAGTGTATATATTCATGAACAAGCGCGTAACGTTAATCATTTCAGGTGGACAAACTGGTGCCGATTGGGGCGGATTGCTGGCGGCGGCGGACTTGGGCATTGCTACGGGTGGGCTTGCACCTAAGGGCTACCGTACTGAGTTGGGAGAAAATTTGGAGCTTGCCAAGTTTGGCTTACAGGAAGCCGATCGCACTGAATATGAGGTTCGCACTGTCCACAATGTCCAAGCTGCTGATGCAACGGTTATTTTTGCCGATCGCCTTCATAGTGATGGCACAAAGCTAACCATTGAATCTTGTAACAAATATGCAAAGCCATATCTCATTAATCCCGATGCGCTAACCTTGCATGATTGGCTAATTGCTCAGCAAGTCAAGGTTCTAAATGTGGCGGGTAATCGGGAGTCAGTTGCTGAGGGGATAGGCGATCGCACAAGGCGAGTTGTGAGGGAGGCTCTGAGTTTATGTGCTGTAGATGGCAAACTGATTCAAGGGCATCGCGTTGCTTCGGGGCTTTCAGAGAATAGTCCTTATGCTGAAGGTTCAATCTCGATGCAAATTCCCTTCTTCCAAAATCTAGGGTTAGACCTATCGCCCTATTTTCGAGGCACTTTAAATATTGATATCTCTCCTTACACTTACACGATCCAAAAGCCCCAGTACACTTTTCGGCAAGTGCATTGGACAACTGCGCATCCACCTGAAGATTTTTCCTTTGTTTCCTGTCAAGTTCTTTATAAGGGCGATCGCTATGATGGTTGGGTGTACTATCCTCATCCTGAAACGAAGCTGCGCCATTTCCAAAATCCATCGGTGCTAGAGGTGATCGCTATGCCTATTGACGATCTTGTCTATGGAGAGTCTTTGCAGTTACTCCTTAATTCACAGGAAATCAGTCTGCATCATTAGCATTAGGAGATTTTGGTATTTACAAGATTGTCAAGTCATACTAAACTTAGTCTATAAACTTAGTCTAGTATGTTTATATGGAAACCGTTAATATTCATCAGGCTAAAACCAATCTTTCCCGTCTTTTGTCAAGGGTGGAACTTGGAGAAGAGATTGTTATTTCTAACCGAGGTATTCCCGTTGCCAAGCTGGTTCCATTTTGTACTTCTGCTAATCGAAAAGCTAGTTTAGGAATTGATCGGGGACGTTTTATCGTGCCTGAAGACTTTAACGATCCTTTGCCAGAAGAGATTTTGTCAGCATTTGAGGGGGGTGAAGCGTGAAACTGTTAATAGATACTCATTGCTGGTTGTGGTGGTTTGCCCAGCCAGAACGTTTGAGTGAAGAGGCGATCGCTTGCCTTGTCGATGAAGCTAATGAAGTGTGGTTCTCTGTGGCAAGTGTTTGGGAAATGGGTATCAAAGTTGCGATCGGCAAGTTGCCATTACCAGAACCAGTAGATAGCTATATATCAAGTCGTATGGTGCAATTGGGGGCGCGATCGCTTGATATTTCAGTGAATCATGCTTTACAAGCTGCGGCTTTACCTTTACATCATCGTGATCCATTTGACAGAATGTTAATTGCACAGGCTCAACTGGAAAATATGACGATTGTGACGGCTGATCACATGTTTAGCCAATATAAAGACGTTTCTATCCTTTGGGCGACAAATTTATAGGAATGAGATCGCCATACTCAGACTCCAAACATGCCGCTACTACATTTAACTCTGCGATCGCTCGAATTAAGCGATCGCGCAAAGCATCGTCAAGTTTGGGATTTTGCAAAGCTACCTCTTGGATTGAGGTTAACCATTTTGAGATCGCCTAAAAATCAAGACTCTCAGTAATAGCGATCGTCTTTAGGAGATAGATTGTTAATGCGATCACGCTTGAATTAAACCAAAGTGGAATCTAGGATGATTTTACCGATGAAAAATCATTAAACTACAATTGCATTACAAATAAAAGTTATGCCTCAAATCTTAGAACTCAAAACTGAAGTAACCAAGTTCAAACAGTGGCAACCGCCTCACGAGCAAAGGAATGGTGAATGGGAATGTGACTACAAGCAATGGGATGATCTTTGGGCAGCAGCGAAATCTGCTATTTTTCGATTCAAGGACGGTGACATCCCAGACGATGTTGCGAACGACTTGCTCTTCGCAATTGCGCGGGACAATGAGACAGAACTTATTCGGGAATATCTCATCGAATTTCCGCTCCTGTTGTCAAAGTTAGCCAAACATGTTATCCCGAGCCGAGATCAAGATGCGAAGTGGCAAATTGCCGTGTCAGTCAGCGAAGCCAAACTCTACAATGCGGCAGATCTCATTCGTCCATTTCTTTTCGACGAATACGAGTATGTACGTCGGCGTTCATTGATGGCTATTACCCCATTCTCGCCATCTGAAGCCGAGGAAATCGCCATTACCAATCTGCGCGAGAAAAATGAGTACACAAGAATCGCTGCCTTGCATGTTCTGCAAATGGTTGATTCGCCTAAACTCAAGGAATGTCTCGAATGCCATGCGTCCGATCCGAGCGAGTACGTCCGAAAGAATGTTCAGAGTCTAAGTTTATTGATCGCCTAAAAATCAAGACTCTCAGTAATAGCGATCGCCCTCAGGAGATGGAGTGTTGATGAGATCGCCAACAAAAAAACTAGAAAAACTTTACTTCTGCTGGTTTTATGCCATTAAATGAGGTATTCCAAGAAACCGAATAACAATTGATATTTTTAAAAACAACGATATCGCCTTCTTGATAGGGACTGTCCTTAAAATTGGGAAGAGGAACTAGAAACTCACCTAAGCGATCGCCTTCATTACAGGTAGCACCATAAATGCTCACTGGGACTTGGGTAGCCGAGGTAGAATTTGGGACAATCAGTTGAGGCTGTGACCACCGCAGATGACAACTTTTGGACAGATCGAGAGTCATCATCCAACCACGGCGATCGCATTGTAAAGACTTCACCTTGCCATAGGCAAAACCGATATCCTCAAATAAAAGTTTCCCAGCCTCAAATATCAAAACAGTATGAGATCGCAACAAACGACGAAGTTCTATAAGTAGAGATTCCAATTGTGAAAACCCAATCTCCGCTAATCCTCCGCCTAGATCGATGCTCGGAAGTGGAAGTTGAAACTGATCGGCTAGTGTGATCGCTTGACGGGCAAAAGTCAAGATCGTATCTGAGGAATTCTCATGGAGCCCATGATGAATATGAAAGCCGACAAAACGATCTGGTGCGGACTGGGCTAACTTGGCTAATTCCGTCAGATTGGATATGCCGAAACGACTATAACTATCAAATGGGCGATCGCCATCTTCTCTGGTCAAGAGAGAAGAAGAATTGAGCCTAATCCCAAAATCCACCTGTTGAGATGGCAGCTTTTTAGCTTGAGAAAGCGTCTCAATATAAATTCTAAAGTTGTTTTGTTTGGTGAGGAATAATTGCAGGTCGTAACCGTCAAAGGCAGGATCGGTTAGGCTCACCAGTTTATTGGTTAAAGGTGTTGGCAAACCAGCATATTCATTGTAGTTAGAGATGTCAAATCCCCAGAGTACTTCGCCAGTGATCTGATAAATAAGTGGATGACTGAAAGCTTTGACGGGCATTAAAAACTGGCAATTATAGCGATCGCCTAATTCTCGCAATCGCTGAAGACGTTCTTTAAAAATTGTCAGATCGAATAGGAGTGCTGGGCCATCATAGACATAATCAAGGTGGTAAATGAACTGAGACAACCGATCTGACATAAAAAATATGAATTTCTGAATTAGTAGCGCGATCGCCTATATTATTCTTAGGAGTTTAGCAAAGCCACAGAGTTTCATTCTATGCCCAGTGTGTTTACTCAAGCCCAACTACAGCAACTATGCGCAGGCGATCGCGTTACCTATGGAGGCGTACAGTGGGAAGTTGCGGACTACAGTTCCTACGATGACGACAACGGCTATGCTACCGAAGAATGGCTGCTGAAAACCAAAAGTGCAAGATCGTACTACCTGTTGCGAGAAGTCGATCCAGAGAATCCTGCAACCTTAGTTAACTGGTATTTATCTGAAGAAATTAGTGGTTCTAGCGTTTCTGGTGATAGCTTCAGCGATAATATTCAATTTACAATGTGGCGAGTGATGCGTGAGGGAGAACGACCCTATCCACATTTACGGGCTTTGGGCAGAGAATTCTATTTTGAGTCGCAAACTGCTGGTACATATAGGAGCGACGCAGGAAAAGATTCGCGTACTACTTGGGATTATTGGGATCAAGAACATCTATGGAATTTAGCGATCGAGGCGTGGGAAGGTGGCGAGATACATTTCTATTCCACAAAGAAAGTCAATCCTGAGGATTTTTCGGAAGTAAAGACCGATACAAAGAAGGCAAGTTTCACAAGTTCTAGTAAGGGCTTTAGTAAGTCAGAGCTGAAAGAAGTACAGATTATAATGGCTTGGATTTTAACTATCGGCGGTATTCTTCTGATGATTTTTGGGGGTTGGTAGGGTATGCCCGCTTCATTATTTATTGAACATTGTCCGAACGGATTGGCTTTCTATATCAATGGCGAATTGCAGTTCCATACAGAAGATGAACAGATTTACCATGAATATTTAGTTGTTCCTGCGATCGCACTGGCTGCAAAACGGTTTTCAGATTTATCTGTATCCCAAGACAACTCACTAAACAAGGGGATTCGAGTTTTAATTTGCGGCGGTGGTGATGGACTTGCGGTTAGGGATGTATTGCGATTTCCAGAAGTGAGTTCTATTGATTTGGTAGATTTTAATCCTGAAGTATTGAATCTAGCCAAAACGGTTTTTGCACCTTTTAACGAGAATAGTTTGAGCGATCGCAAGGTTAATATTCACTGCCAAGAGGCCTTTTTGTTTTTGAGCGATCGCATTCAAAATATTGCCAACCCTGACGATCTCTATCATGTGGTGATCTGTGACTTTACCTATCCCACATCTCCCGAAGAAACCCGTGTACATAGTCAAGAATGGTTTCAGCTTATCCGCCAAGTTCTCCATCCCCAAGGTATTCTCAGTGATAATGCCGTATCTCCCGATTGTAATACGTTAGGATTCTGGTGCATGTATCAGACTCTTTGGAGTGCTGGAATGATCGCTAAACCAATGCAGGTGTGCATTCCCTCATTCCATCAGCTTGGTTATGGCGATTGGGGGTTTTTTCTAGCTGCTAACGAGCAGGCGATTACTAAAGCCGAACTCGCTAATATCCATTTTCCTAATGGGTTGCGATTGCTCAATCTTGATTCACTCTTAGCCACTTTTTGCTTTAATGAAGCGATCGCTGAGCAGCGTTTTACCGTGAATATTCACAGCCAGAAATCACCACAATTGCTTTACTATCTGCTCAATCACCATCCAAACATTATTGAATCAACGGACGCTAATATAGACTTTCTTGCTCTTGATGACGCGCAGGAAATCAACCGCCTCAGTCAATCTTGGATGCGATCGCTAGCGATCGATCCCCTACGGTTAGAGTCTGTAGCCAAGCTGTGGTTAGAGCAAATGCAAAAGTCTCATCCCGACTTTCAGAAACTGTTGCCAGTTCAAAATCCTTACCATACCCCTAAAATGACTGCCTCTTGGCTAGGTTCCGTGCCGCAACTCTTAGAGCAGATTAATTTGCCTCGTTTGCTAGATCGCGTCATTACAAGGGGAAAAGATCTGCCGCCACAGGCGATCGCCGATCTCAAGCAGCTATTAACGAAGCTTCAGTCTGGTAATCAAGGGGAACGTGAAGAGAGGACTGATGTAGCTCTTAACCGCATTGGTTCGGAAACATTTCAATTTTCTACTTCAACTAAGTTGTTGATCTCCCTTACAGTCACAATGTTAGTAGCAAATCTGATTGCTCCCGATTCTGTATTTGCAAAAGGCTCTACTGGCTTTGCAAGCAGTGGTAATGATACTGGGTTTAGTTGGGGATTCACAGGGGTAATCATAACGACAATTGGGCTTACATGGTTATCTAATTTGTATACGGATTCAGATCCCAAATAATTTATGAATCTCCACTTAGAATTATTGTCCGATCGCGATCGCTATACTTGGGATAGCATGGTCAAAACCAATCCACATAGCTGTTTCATGCAGTCATGGACTTGGGCAGATTTCAAAGAATTACAAGGCTACAAGACTTGGCGGTATGGATTGTTTTGCGGTCAGGACTCAACACCAGAATGCACTTCGGAAAACTTGGCTGGGGGGTGTATCTTCTATCTTTATCCGCAGTTGGGAGGAGCTAACATTTTATTAGCAGCAGGGGGAGCAATTCTCTCGCCAGAATGGGCTGCTATGGGAATGCCGTTATTGTTAGAAGCTGCCGAACAGTTAGCTTGCGAGTATAGTGCTTCCTTTAATACCAGCATTATCGCTTTACGCATTGAGCCTTTGTGGGAAAGCAAGCCGCAATGGTTACCAGCCGATTTTGTGCGATCGCCTGCCGATCTCATGCCTACGGAAACCCTGTTAATCGACCTGCAACTTACGCCCGATCAACTCCTTGCCCAAATGCAATCCAAGGGGCGCTACAATCTGCGTCTCAGTTGGCGCTATGGCGTAACTACCGAATTTCGCCAAGACGATGCTGCGATCGCTTTGTTTTACGATCTGTTCTGGGAAACTTCGCAACGTCAAAATTTTTTTGGTGAACCCTTTGGCTTTTTTATCAACCTTTGCCAAACCTTATTTCCTGCAAACATGGCAGAAATTGCGATCGCGAGCTGGCAAGGGGAGACATTAGCGGCAATTCTCGTCATTTATTGGGGCGATCGCTGTACCTATCTGTATGGCGGACGCAATGTTAAGCATCCCCATGTGATGGCAAGTTATGCGATGCACTGGTCAGCTATGCAACGAGCCAAAGCTAGAGGTTGCAAAATCTATGATTTCTACGGATTCACTACTGAGCCTAATCATCCCTATTTTCGATTTTCACGGTTTAAGCAACAGTTTGGCGGTGCGATCGCGAAAACAATCGGCGCATATGACTATGTCTTCTACGATCGCTTAGCAGATACAATCATAGGACTACTAGAAAAACTTTAATCTGCTGACAATTACGTAGGGTGAGTTAGCGATAGCGTAACGCACCCAATAACCTCTATGGTGCGTTACGCTTCGCTAACTCACCCTACATATGATGGCTACCTTAGGTAGGGACAATAGATAAACTGGAGAAGATTGAGTATGGAAAGAATTTGGCAAGAGATAAATCGCATTCCTCTAGTAGTAATGGAACTGCTTTTAGGATTTGCTCTATTTTGGCTTGGGCAGCTTGCTTACCAAAAGCTATTTCGACGCATGAATCTCAATCTCCAGCTTTTTGTCCGAGATAATCCTGCGGTCGCGATCGCCTTAGTTGGTTATTACATGGGCATTGCGATCGCTGTGAGTGGAGCACTTACCCGAACTAGTTCTTCTTGGCAAGATGTATTGATTAACTTGGCTAGTTATGGAGCGTTCTCCATTTTATTAATGCTTGTTGGAGCTTGGATCTGTGATTGGGCGATCTTGCGGCGGTGTGACTGTGCTAGAGAAGTGCAGGAAGAGCATAATGTTGGTGCTGGAAGCTTGGAAGCAGGTTGTCATATTGGCAATGGACTGATCCTGAGTAGTGCTCTCGGTGGTGATGGAGGCAATTTATTTGTGGGTTTGGTCTGCTGGCTTTTAGGGTTAGGGGTTTTGATCTTTGTGAGTATCGTCTATCCACGGATCGCTGCTTACGATGTCTATGGCGAAATCGCTAAACGCAACAATCCTGCGGCTGGGGTTGCCTTTGCAGGTGCGATCGTTGGCGTGGCAAATGTCATTCGCAATGCCTTTATTCCAGAATTCGAGAACTGGACAGAGAGCTTTTCTATCTATGGAATTGCTTTAGGCTGTGGATTAATTTTATTAGCCGTGATTCGGTGGCTTGCCGATTTGATTCTCGTGCCTGGGGTCAAAATCTCTGATGAAATTGCCAAGCAAGAAACGCCAAACTTAGGTGTAGGCTTTATCGAAGCATTTACTTATATCGTCAGCTCTTTCTTGGTGGCATGGGCAATATAGGTTTGTTTTTACCTTCTGTTTGGGGTGCTTTAACCAATCTTCCGATTGTCCTAATGTGCTCTCTAAACCTTATTTTTACTCGATTGTGCGTCAGTAATCCCAATTCACAAAAGTGTGACAACACTTCTGTGAATTAAAAAACAAACCCTGTAAGGGTTTTAAAAACACAAAATAGCTGCGCCACTTTGTATTTTGGTATCACTTAGCTATCTCATGGTTAATCGCACCAAACCTAAACCAGTCATGATTTGTACCTATGACCATTAAGGTGGGGTGGATGAGCTAGCCTTACTCTGGTGACAGAGCACAAAGTGGGGTAGTCTGAATAGGATTTACTTTGCAAATCATTACTCTCTCAGGCGGAATTATATGGCAAATACAAGTCGCAATCTTCTGATTAAGCGCATTGTTATCATGCTGCTTTGTCTAGCGCTTTTTATTGGCGCATTCTCGGGGGCACTCTATTTTTATCAGAGCGATGGCACGCAGCGATCAGCTAATCTAATCTTTGGAGATGACAAAGAACCAAATCGGATCAATGTTGCTGTTACTATGCTAGGAGTTGATCCGATTAAATCCGAGATAAATCTCAGATTTGCACCGAGTCCTGAAGGAACATACGTTAAAGATGCACGCCTCACTAAAGACCTAAAATTCTTTACAGGTATCGAAAGTGGTAAAGCTGAAGTTACACTTGAAAAAAATCGCATTCCTGATACTGTGACAGGCTCCTTATCTATAGCTAGTGGTAGGGTTAGCGACTATCCTTTTGATGTTCACAAATCAGACTTCTACCTCTTTTTCACTAATCCTAAAGATGAGAAAGAAGAAATTCCCATGTCAGTTGATTTTTATGGAGCAATTTCAGGCTATAACATTGACGTTGATTACATTCCCAAAGCCGAGTTTGAGTCTACTGATAGCTATATAGGTTTGCGCGTAACTGTATCGCGATCGGTAATCACCAAGTCTTTTGCTATCTTCTTAATGATTTCAATGTGGATGATAGGTTTAGTGATATTTACGATGATCATGGTCGTAGTTTTGCAACCACGTCCAACTGAATTTGGGATGTTTACGCTGATTGCGGGTATGTTATTTGCGCTGCCTGCGGTACGAAACCTTCAACCAGGCGTTCCTCCCCTTGGCGGTTTGTCAGACTTTCTCTCGTTTTTCTGGGCAGAGTCACTTGTGGCAATTTCGTTGCCAATTCTTTTCTTCGTATGGCTAACACGCTATAAAAAGCCTAGTTAGTAACTATTCTCTATCGGCAATTCCTGAAAACTGGTTGATAATTACGAATTACGAATTACGAATTATCAATCACCAATTACCAATCACCAATCCTTATGTCATTACCGCCAATCATTGAGCAAATGCTCTTGCCTGAGTTTTACGAACATCCTGTTACTGAGCCAATTCAGCTTTTGCAAACCCATATTTCTTTTGTGCTGCTAACAGGCTCCTATGCATACAAAGTTAAGAAACCAATGAACTTTGGATTCTTAGATTTCTCTACACTGGAAAAGCGCAAATATTTTTGTGAAGAAGAACTGCGGCTTAACCGCCGTTTAGCTCCTGATCTATATCTTTCAGTCTTGCCCATTATCGAAACAGATGGAAAATATCACTTCGATAAGACTGGCACAGGTACACCTGTGGAATATGCGATCGCGATGCCAGAATTCTCACAGGAGGACTTGTTAATTGAGATGTTTGCTTCGGGCAGACTGACGGCTGATCATGTAAAACAAATTGGTGAACAGTTGGCGGTATTCCATCAGAAGGCACTAACCAATGACCATATCAATAGTTTCGGCACAATGGAAGCAGTTCGCGCTGTGGCAAATGATAACTATGCCTCCACTGAAAAGTATGTTGGTATTGCTCAAACTGAGGAACAGCTTGCTCAAACTCGCGCCTATACAGATAAATTCTTTGCGGAGAATGCAGATTTATTTAGCGATCGCATTGCTAAGGGCAAAGTCCGTGAATGTCATGGTGATGTGCATTTAAAAAATATTTGTCTCTATCAAGATCAAATCCAGATTTTTGATTGTATCGAATTTAATGAGCCATTCCGCAATAGCGACGTGCTTTACGATGCAGCATTTCTATTAATGGATTTGCAATTTCGCGGCAGAAGGGATCTCGCGAATATTTTCCTGAATACCTATCTAGAACGTACTGGCGATTATGAAGGAGCCGTTCTATTGCCCCTTCATTGCAGCATGAGAGCCTATATTCGCGCTAAAGTAACTTCTTTCTTGCTCGACGATCCGAATATTCCTGCGGATGTGAAAGCCAATGCTCAAACGGAAGCCTCGGCATATTACAAATTGGCTTGGGAATATACCCAACCCAAGCAAGGCAAATTGATCATCATGTCGGGTGTATCTGGCTCTGGCAAAAGCACAACCGCCAAAGCGATCGCCTCAGAGCAAGATGCTATCTATCTGCGATCGGATGCGATTCGCAAGCAAATTGCAGGAATTGGCTTAATGGAGCGTGGCAGTGATGATATTTACACGCCAGAAATGACTGCGAAAACCTATACCAGATTGGCTGAGTTAGGCGTTTTGTTGGCTAGCAAAGGCTTCACGGTGATTCTCGATGCGAAGTACGATCGCATTAGTCTGAGAAGTCAAGCGATCGCCGCCGCCCAAGCTCAAAATATTCCTGTCGAGATCATTTACTGCACTGCGCCCGTGGAAGTTTTGGAGCAACGTTTACGCGATCGCTCTGCTGCAAATAATGATATTGCTGATGCGACAGTTGAGTTATTAACCAGTCAGCAGGCCACCTTTGAGGATTTCACGACTGAGGAATTAGTTTTAGTGAAGAAACACGATTAAGATATAGGGGCAGTAGGGGCTTAGCATTCCCGCCACAATTTATAAATTTTGCGATCGCCTTGATTTGGGAATGCTAAGCCCAAAACTTCGCAACGCAGGGACAATTTTTCTGTGAAGGCATAAATCTCACAACGCAGGGACAGTTTTTCTGTGAAAGTAAAGAGGGCTTAGCATTTGCGGATCGAGGTTTCTGTAGTGAGTTTAAAAATTGTGGCTCAAATGCTAAGCCCCTACGGTTGCTATGAATCCTGCATGATTTCAGTTCGTCAGTTAATCCGTTAATATATAAACACTAACCTTTCATTAAAAATGTTATGTCCGATCGCCTGAAATTTTTCCGCAGGCTGATGTCAGCTTTTGAAGCTACTTCTAATCCCCAACGCGCTGTTGAAAGAGGATTTTATGTCAACTTGCCAAATAATCCTATTGAAGAAATCACTGGCAGAGTTGCACTTCGTCCTTCTTCAGTGCATTTATTATTTGGTGGCATTGGTTCGGGAAAAACAACACAATTATTACTTGCTCAACAAGCTTTAAATGAGTTAGAAGATATTAAAGCCATATATGTTGACGTTAGTCTGGTTGCCGATATTTCCGATCTTCAGTCTGGAGCTTTAATTGCGATAGCAGGACTTGAATTAATAAAAATATTGGGTGACACAAACAATCCTGATCTAGATGCCTCAAAACAGGTAATTCAAAAGGTAGCATATGGTTATAATGAAACTATAGAAAAATATGTTCCTCATCCTTTAGAGACAATCAAGAAGTTGGACTTATCTAAAGTAACTGGTGAAAGAAAAAGGATAGTAGTTAATCATAAAGGACTGATTTATCCTCAAAAAAATGATGATGCGAAGCCAATTTTACAAGCCTTTCTAACCTTAAGTAAAGCAGCGAGATTACTTGTCCAAAAAGAAATAATTTTTTTGTTTGATGGTCTAGATCGACTAAGCCAATCAAAAACTTTTATTGATGCAGCTTTGAATGACGTAATCGAAATCAGAAAAGCCGAAATAGGTTCGGTTCTTGTAGGTTCTATTGTAACGCCATACACTCAGAGAGAAAGTATTTCAAGTATAGTAGGATACTCTTACTTTCTTCCGTATTTTGATGTTTTTGAAAATGTTGAGGCACAGCAATTTTTTACAGAGATTTTTAAGGTTCGAGATCCTGAATATTTTATTACTCCAGATGCACGGATACTTCTAATGTATAAATCTGGAGGAGTCCTACGAGATTTAATGTCTCTTTGTCAAGCAGCAATTGAAGAGGCTTATATGGATGGTTTAGATCAGATTAAAGAGAAACACGTAAACCAAGCAGTTTTAGCTGTAGCTCGTTCAAAAATAATTGGTTTAACTGATTTAAGTGTAGATATTCTCCGTAAAGTTGTGACTGAAAAATCATTTTCTCCACGAGCATCTGAGGACTTTGAACTATTACTAACAGGACATATTTTGGAGTATAGATATCCAAGACCACGTTATGTTGTTCACCCAATATTAGCTCCGCTTGTTGAAAGTATAGCTGTGAGTGAAGTTAATGGATAAACTATTTTCTTTAGATGAATTATTGCAAAGAATTGGCTCTCGTCCAGATGGGAATATCTGGATGGCTCTTGTTGTAGATATTGATGATATAGAATCGATAGTTACAGACTTACAAGATACTATTGAAATTTTTAGTGAATGTAATACGGCTACTATATCTGGCAAATCTGACGCAAGAGCTTTAATCAACCAGATTAGTGAAGCATCAGAAGAATATTTTTTACTGTGGAAATTAGATGATTGGGATAATAATGAATGGAAAATTTTTGATGCTTTGAGAAGTCGATTAGATAAAGGTAATAAAGGAGGATTACTTGTACTTTCTGAGCAAGCTAATGATTTAATGATACATAACGCACCTAACTTTGTAAGTTGGTTAGGAGCAAGAATATATTATTTACAAAAAGATGCAGAAATACTAAGTGATGAAGAATGCGATCGCCGTCTAGCTGCACTACAAGAATGGACTGGCAAAACTAATGGTGAAGTGATTGTTTTGGCTGAAAATCGTCAACTTCCAACCGATCCAGAATATGGAGAGTGGCTAATTTTACTTAATCGAGGTGACTTGCTTGAGCGACAAAAATAATTGGCAAAATATGTGTGGAGAGATTCAAGAACGCTCTCTAGGCAATACATACCTTGAAGTAAAAAATGCAACTTCTCTATGGGCAGAAATTTTAAAATGCTTAACAACTGCCAGTGATGAAAAGGTTTTGAAGGCAAAGCAAGATGAAATTCGTAAATTGCTTAAAAAAGGGGCATCGTCTCAAATTAGTAAAAAAGGCTATTCGGAAATTATGGGTGGAGGCAAAAATTTTAATCGCATTCAAGATATTCCGCATTTTAAACTTCACAATGGTTGCTGGTTCGATTTTGCAATTACTATCGATGAAACTGTTAGCCCTGCTCAAATTATAGGCTTTGATTTTGAGCTCAGATTCCCGCAAAGAGAAAGAGAAATTGCAGTTCCTTTTCTAAGAATTGATCTCAATCTTCCAGATCATAACAACGATGAGCGAAATATACGGTTTCATCTTCATCCCAGCAATGATGACATCATGATTCATAGTCCGCCTATGTCGCCTCTGGAAATTCTCCATATGTTTTTGTATGGCATGAACATTCGTGATAAGCCTCGTTCTTCTTAAACCTATCTAATCTTCTGGATTCCCAGAACTCTGACGATATTGAAATGCTCTAGCGATCGCAGGGACGAGCAGAATTATAAGGGCGATCGCACTCCCAAGCGCGATATATGGATTGAGCGTGATTAGGCGGGATGCAGGCATTGCTGCATCTACGCTCAAAACATCATCAAAAACCATAGGGATTTCTAAGAGCTTACTTGCTGATGGCGGTGAAATCAAATTTAGAGAAGCCGCGATCGCAGGAAACATCACCGAGCTAAAAAGACAGATACTCAGAAATCTTGCCCAAGACTTCAAATACCATAGCCCGATCGCTAATAAAATTGGCACGATACTAAAACTGAGGAAAGCTATATTTGAAACTAATTGTAAGTTAATAGAATTGCTGTCAACCAAAGGAACATTGTTTTCCAATAATTGATAGATATAAAAATTGAGAATGCGATCGCAAATCAATACTAGACTCATCCCCAGCATCGTCGTTGCAAGAATGGTAATAGCGATCGGGCGTTTCATAGTTCTAGATTTCATCATGTTTGTAGTATGGATTTCCAATTTTAGATTTATGATAGATAGCGCGAAGCGCTGTCTATCATAATTGATTAGGGCTGACTGAGATAGCGTGGCAAATGACGAAACAACTTGCTCGATTGCATCATTCGTAATACGTAATAACTAGCAGTTGGCAAAAAGATCACCATCGACCAACCAAACTGATCGGGAACTTCAACTTGAAAAAATGCAGGGAACAGCAACATGAATATGGCAGAAATCCCAACTGATAGAATGCCGAGAATCGCAGCCGTAGAATTTTTGAAAAGAGTCCGTAATTTCCATATAGAAATATCAGTGATGCTCCAAAACACAAATAGACAGAAAAGCATACCGATAAAAGTGCTAACACATTGTGCTTGACCTTTAGCAATATCTTGAAAAGCATCTGAATTGATCACGGTTGAACTATAGGGAACCTTGAGTAGCGCCCAACCACTGATGTAATAGGAAAAGATATAGCCGATAGTCATCGCGATCGCTCCAAAAATCCCTGCAATACAGCTATAGCCCAAGACATCGCGTAGGAAGTTCTCTAGTCTCACTGGTTTTAGCCAACCAAAGGCAATCCAAATCGTCGGTAAACCAACTACTGCCATTGTTAAAACCGTCATGTGACGAGGTTCGACAGGAAAGGGAAGCTGTACAAATCCTGCAAAGGAAATCGTGAGAATCACCATGATATTTTTGGTGAGATAAAGCAAAGCCGAAGAGAGGATTTTTTGCTTAATGTCATCCCCTGCGGCGAAGGCTTGGGGCAAAGCCGACAGATTGTTGTCGAGCAACACGATATCTGCAACATCTTTACTGATCTGTGCACCGTCATTCATCGCGATCGCAAGTTGCGCTTCCTTAAATGCAGGTACATCATTCACCCCATCGCCCACCATGCCCACATAACCACCGCGCTTCACCATCGCCGAAATAAGACGACGTTTCATGTCGGGGGTGATTCTGCCAAATACTGCGCCAGAGGCTGCTGAACGGCTAAAGGTGGGCGAATCCATAGCTTCTAAATCTTTTTGCGTAAACACCGCATCATCGG
Source organism: Pseudanabaena sp. BC1403 (assembly GCF_002914585.1). NCBI lineage: Bacteria > Bacillati > Cyanobacteriota > Cyanophyceae > Pseudanabaenales > Pseudanabaenaceae > Pseudanabaena > Pseudanabaena sp. BC1403. The sequence continues at coordinate 17,134 of NZ_PDDM01000024.1, read as the reverse complement.
GAACGGCAATTCCTGCTTGACGAGCGATCGAGGCGACAGTTTCGACACTATCGCCCGAAATCACTTTGAGGCGAATATTTTTATTTTGTAATTCAGAGATCGTCTCGATCACATCGGGACGCAGACTATCTTCGAGAAGGACTAAGCCGCGATCGCGGCGGTTGTTTGGTAGGGCAGGGTTTTTATCAGATGCGTCAAAAGTATCTTCACTGGTGACTACGGCGATCGCCCGCAAACCCTGTCTTCCATATTGCTTAGCTTTTTCCTGCATTTCAGGATTGGCAAATAAAATTTCGGGCGCACCGACCATAATCGTTGTGCCGATATCGATCGCGATCGCACCCCATTTACGGCTAGAACTAAAGGGAACTTCACTGACTAATTGTGCAGGCGATCGGGGCTTATCTGTAAAAGTCGCCATTGCCTTGGCACTACTATTCTGAGTTCCCATCAGATTTGTATAGAGAGCAATTAGCTCGCGCAGTGAATCTTGATCGGTATCACCTAAAGGCACGATCTCTTTCACCACAAGTTTATTTTGGGTCAGCGTTCCCGTTTTATCAGTACAGAGAATGCGCACACTATTCATTGAATCAACGGCATTGATTTTTTGAATCAAAGTGCGTCGCTTACTGATTTCTACCGCACCGATCGCAAAGGCAACACTAATCGAGAGAATTAAACCTGCTGGCACAAAACTATTGATAATTACCGAAGCATAGCGAATCGTATCTACCATCGACCGCCCCGAATTGAGGCTAGATGCGACATGCAAGAACGCCGCCACAATCAGCACTAGTACAAAAATTTCGACGAGAACATCAATCTTCTTTTGTAAAGGTGTAAAGACTCGCTTATAAACACGCGAAGACTGCGATAGCTTTACGGCATAGCTCTCATTGCCAATTTTGTCGGCACGAAATACACAACTTCCTGCTAAACAGAAAGAACCCGATAACACAATGTCGTCAATTTGTTTTGCTACAGGATCGGACTCTCCTGTTAGCAATGATTCATCCATTTCCACATTTTGAGAAAATAGCACTGCACCATCTACTGGAGCGCGATCACCGGGATTCAGTTCAATCAGATCATCACGCACCAACTCACCGACAGGAATTTCCCGCGCTTCACCATCACGACGTACTTTTACTTTCTGTACTGACAGCAAGGCGAGTTTATCCAGCGTCAGCTTTGCCTGAATTTCTTGCGCCACACCGACCAGAATATTCATAAATACCGAAAATCCTGAAAAGATGGCATCGGTAATTTGTCCAAGTGCCATCATCAAGATTAAAATCACCCCAAAGGTAACGTTAAATAATGTAAAAACGTTTTCTTTGAAAATGTCATTGTAGGTGCGACTCGATCGCATCACTACGACATTGATATCACCGCGTTGCTTGCGATCATTAACCTCAGCTTCGCTAAGTCCTATATCGACGTTTGGCGATGCGATCGCGGGCGAGTCAGGAGTATTTTCTGATGTAGGTTGTGACATAAACGCACAGGTATCATTTTTAGTAAGAAGTATAAGATCTCTAAGCCAACATTTAAAATCAGAGTTTAAACTTAATGTCTATGATTACGTTGCAAGTGAATGGTGACGATCGCAAATGTGAACCAAATCTCACGATGATCGAATTGCTGGAATATTTAGGACTAAATCCTCGCTTAGTTGCTGTGGAGTACAACGGCGAGATTTTACATCGTCAACTCTGGGAAAATACGATTATCCAAAATAGCGATCGCCTAGAAATCGTCACCATTGTTGGTGGCGGTTAGAAGTCTCTACAAATCAAGAGCGCTATAATTTTGTCAGTACATCTTTAATCAATTAGTATCACAGGCAATTGGCATCGGCTATGAGCATCGCAACATCACAAATCCCCGCTACTGTCCTTACAGGCTTTCTTGGCGCAGGCAAAACTACATTACTTAATCACATCCTCACAGCTGAGCATGGCAAGAAAGTCGCTGTGATCGTCAATGAATTCGGTGAAATTGGTATCGATCAACAACTAGTGATCGGTGCGGACGAAGAAATTTTTGAAATGAACAATGGCTGTATCTGCTGCACTGTGCGCGGCGATCTGATTCGGATTATCGGCAATCTGATGCGCCGCCGCAACAAGTTCGATCATCTCTTAATTGAAACTACTGGTTTAGCCGATCCTGGCCCAGTGATTCAAACCTTCTTTATGGATGAGGATATTCATAGACAAGTTGAGCTTGATGCTGTGGTGACCGTCGTTGATGCTAAGCATGTCCAACAACATTGGGGCGATCGCGAAGTTCTTGAACAAATTGGTTTTGCCGATGTGATTTTGCTGAATAAAACTGATTTAGTTACTGAAGCTGAATTAGTGGAACTGGAAGCAAAAATCAAGCATCTGAATGTTTTGGCAAGAGTCGATCGCGTTCAGTTGAATCAAACCGATACCGAGAATATTGAGGACAGCATCAACAAAGTTCTTAATGTCGGCGGTTTTGATCTCAATCGCATTCTTGAAAAGAATCCCGAATTTCTCGCTGCTCAAGTCAAGGAAGAACATGATCACGACCACGATCATCACGACCACGACCATGAGCATGAGCATGAACACCACGAACATGAACACCACGAACATGAACACCACGAACATCATCACCATATCCATGATGAGGAAGTTGGCTCAGTCAGTATTCTAGAAGCAGGTGCAGTTAATCCTTACAAGTTCCAAGCTTGGATTAGTGAGCTATTGAAAACTCAAGGTCAAGATATTTTCCGCTCTAAGGGCATTATCAATCTCTCTGGTTCTGAAGAGCGCTTGGTATTTCAAGGTGTGCATATGCAGTTCGACGCAACTCGCGATCGCCCTTGGAAAGACAATGAACTTCGCAAGAATCAATTGGTCTTCATTGGCAGACATTTAGAGAGTGAGAAGCTCCGCGAAGGTTTTATGGGTTGCTTGGTTTAAAAAAATTTCCACGAACTCAAGCTGATAGCGAAGTAGTGCAACCACGGGGGGATTGCCTCTACCCCAAGATTTCAAGGGGTTGAGCATTTGCGCCACCATTTTTATACTCCCTACCACAATCTCAATTTGCAAATGCTCAACCCTCTTCGCTTTCATCGACAAATTATCCCTGCGTTGCGAGGTTTGGGCATAGCATTCCCCTTTGATAATTTTGGTTAAAAGCATAAAGTCCTGTGGGAATGCTATGCCCCTACAGCGATACAGGTTGTTTGCCGACTTATTGATCTTGCGATCGCCTACTTCTCAATTCTACAATTTTTGCCAAGCTAAGCCCAGTCGCCCGACTAATAGCCTCATCATCCAGCATATCCAGCAATTTTGTAGCCATTTCTATCGTTGCCTCTGTCTTGCCTTGCTTCAGAGCCTTAACGATCGCATTATGTTGATCTTGAATAAAGAACTCCTGATGTTGTAACTCATCTAATTCTTCAGCCGAAAGATTTCCTTCTCTGGCAAACTCAAAGGCTTGCCTAATTTCTGGTACTGAATTCATACTCTCTGGCACAACATCTAAATCTAAGGCATGTTTGAGAAAATATAGCCACTTGTCTGCCAAGGTTTCTAGATCCGCGATCGCTTTATCAAACTTTGGTAACTCGACAAACACTAACTCAAGATCATAAATGGGATAATCAATCAAAAAGTCTTTCTCTTTTAAAATAAACCGAGAAGTCAATTGATTTATTTCGGAAAACATCACAAAATCAGTAATAGTCAGCGCAATCACAGGATTGAGTAGTGAATAGGATTGCCCAATACCAAGTTGAATGGAATAAGCTTTGGCCGCATTGTAGAGAATCCGCTTCTCAAATCCTTCGATATTCAATACTTGCATCTCGATAATTACGCTTGTACCGTTATCGAGCTTAGCTTTGACATCAAGATAGGTATCCTTAACACCTCGAATACGTGGAGATAAGTAAGGATTGAGAATTTCTAATTGCGAGATCCTGCGATCGCCGTTGTAAAGCATCGCATTCAAAAAACTGATCAAGACATCATGACTTTGTTCAGAGCCGAAGATTTTCTTGAACGCAAAATCAGTTTTTGGACTAATAAATCTCATATGCTTATGTGAGTATGTCTCAGCTTCAGTCTAGCAAAAATTTGTTAAAATCTTTGCCGCACGCTGAGCTGACTGTAAAGATCTTGATTCTGTTTTTTTTATAGCGATTACAGGGTAAATTATATTTTAAGATAAAGTAAATTTTAGTGGGGTTGTTGGAGATTATGCTGAAGTCAACTTGGGGAAAGTATTGGGCAACAACTGCGATCGCGATCGCCTTATCTCCAGCATTATTACTGACAACACCAGTCAATGCCCAATCAATACCGATCACTGCCGCGCAAGATGGGACTGGCACAATCATATTGCCAAATGGACAAAGATTTGACATTACAGGCGGAACCCAAGCAGGCTCAAATTTATTTCATAGCTTTCAGCAATTTGGCTTAAGTCAAGGACAAATCGCCAACTTTCTCAGTCAACCCAACATTCAAAATATTCTTGGTCGCGTTGTTGGAGGAGATCCTTCTGTAATCAATGGACTTATTCAACTGACAGGCGGCAATTCCAATCTCTACATCATGAACCCCGCAGGTGTGATTTTTGGGTCAAATGCGAGTTTAAATGTGCCAGCTTCTTTTACAGCTACGACTGCTAATGGAATTCAGGTTGGTAATGGTTGGTTTGGCATGAATACCAGTGCAAGTGATCTCCAAAAGCTTAATGGAACTCCCAATGCTTTAGCTTTTACTAGTCCGACATCGCCACTGACTCAAGGACAAACTTCTGGAGTAATTCTCAATCAAGGCAGTCTCAATGTTCCTCAAGGGAAAAGTATTTCGCTTGTTGGTGGCATTGTCATTAATACGGGGGCGATCGCTACACCTAATGGCACGATCAATATCGTGGCAGTACCCGATGGTAAATATGTGCGGATTACTCCTGAAGGTGGTGTTCTCAGCTTTGATCTACCGATCGCTACTCAGCAAGAATTGGGCAGTACCAAACCGATCGCAGGGATTGATTTGCCAAAATTACTGACTGGGTCAGGGATTACTGCACCGACCAAAGCAGGAGAGGCGATCGCTACGGGTAATCTCACGGCCGCCAATATCAATATCCTTGCCAATCGTTACAACACCACTCAAGCTTCTTTGAATGCGACTAATATCCAACAGGGTTGGAATTTTGTATTCATCGACAGCACGGTTAAGGATTATCAAACTTTGCTGGATGGTACTAATGGCGGAAGTAGTGTGACGGTGATTAATCCTGATCAGTATGGCATTCAGAAAGTGACTGAAACCTTGGCGAGTGTGACGGGTGCAAATAATTTGCATATTGTTTCTGAAGGAGATGTTGGTAATTTCTGGCTAGGCAAAGATTTTGTTAGTACTGAGAATATTGCTAGATATGCTAACGATCTTCAGGCTTGGAAGACGGCTCTATCTCCTGCGGCAAATATTCTGCTCTATGCCTGTAATTTGGCAAGTGGCGAGAATGGGGCGGCGCTAGTTCAAGCGGTGAAGAACTATACGGGGCATGATGTGGCGGCTTCGACGAATCGCACGGGGGCGGTGGCGCTGGGTGGTGATTGGAATCTGGAATACCAAACTGGGAAGAACCCCGCGACTGTGATTTTCAATAATGCGGCGACGAATGCTTATCAGAATGTTCTAGCGATTTTTACGGTGACGAGTGGCGGTGATGTTGCGTTAGATGTAAATTCTTTGAGAGGAAGAATTGCGGCGGCTAATGCTGCCGTAGGTGCTGATGAGATTCGATTTGACCCAAGTCTCAATGGTATAGCGATCGTACTTACGAATGGAGAGATTGCAATTACCCAAGCTCTTACGATTAGTGGCAATGGCAGCACCAATACAATTATTGATGGCAATGCCAATAGTCGGATTTTTAATGTTACGGCTGCTGTGCCTGTCACCTTTGATGGTGTCACGATTAGAAATGGCAGGGCAAGTAATGGTGGTGGGATTTTTAGCAGTGGAGCCGTGACTCTCACCAATAGCACTGTGTCGGGTAATACGGCTAGTGATGCTGGTGGTGGGATTTGGGGCAGTGGAGACGTGACTCTCACCAATAGCACTGTGTCGGGTAATACGGCGACAAATTCTGGTGGTGGGATTTTTGGCAATGGAGACGTGACGCTCACCAATAGCACTGTGTCGGGTAATACGGCTACTGCTAGTGGTATTGGTGGTGGGATTTATGGCAATGGATCAGTGGTCTTGAATAATAGTGTTATATCAGGTAATACGGCGAATAATGCTGGTGGGATTTTTGGCAATGGAACCATTACCCTCATCAATAGCACTGTGTCGGGTAATACGGCTAATGATAGTGGCGGTGGGATTTTTGGCAATGGAAACGTGGAGCTCACCAATAGCACTGTGTCGGGTAATACGGCTATTTTTGGTATTGGTGGTGGTGGGATTTATGGCTATGGAGCCGTGACCCTCACCAATAGCACTGTCTCTGGTAATACGGCGAATAATGGTGGTGGGATTTTGGGCAATGGAGCCGTGACCCTCACCAATAGCACTGTGTCGGGTAATACGGCTACTAATAATGGTGGGGGGATTAATAGCTATGCCGTGACTCTCACCAATAGCACTGTGTCGGGTAATACGGCGAATTTTAATGGTGGGGGGATTTTTGGCAATAACGGAGGCACGATCACCAATAGCACCATTACCAACAACACTGCCGATGCCAATAACAATGGCACAGGTGATGGTGGGGGGATTTTTCGTAATAGCGGCACATTCACGATCACAAACTCGATTGTTGCAGGTAACTTTGACCGAGGATTGGAAGCTCCTGACTTGGGTAGTAATGTCGCAGGAGTAGGTTTTACTAATGGCGGCAATAATTTAATCGGTGCAAATGATGGCTTCGCCGCAACATTTGCCAATAGCTCCCTCATCGGCACGATCGCAAATCCCATCAATCCGCAACTTGCACCCCTTGGCAACTATGGCGGCACAACTCTAACTCATGCTCTCTTACCCAATAGCCTTGCCATAGATGCAGGGAATAACGCAGGTGTCGCTGCCACCGACCAACGGGGCGCAACCCGCATTTTTGGTGGCACTGTCGATATCGGTGCATTTGAATCTCAAGGCTTTAGCCTTACACCTCTAGCCAACACCACACCACAGAGTACAGATGTCAACACCAGTTTTGCTCAGCTTCTAGGCGTACAAGTAACTGAAAACTTCGTAAACAGCCCTATTTTTGCCCCCAATATTCTCATCACCTTTACTCCACCATCTAGCGGAGCCAGTGGTGCTTTTGCGGGTAGTGCGGACGTACTAACCAGTAATCTCGGTACTGCCCAAGCTCCTGCATTTACCGCCAATGGAGTTGCAGGCAGTTACACAGTGGCAGCGACAGCAACTGGATTTGCTCCCGCATCATTTTCACTGACCAATACGCCCACACCTACACCCACACCTACACCTACACCCACACCTACACCAACACCAACACCTACACCTACACCTACACCTACACCCACGCCTATACCCACACCCACACCCACACCTACACCCATATCTAATCAAGTTACCAATGGATTTGGTGGTGTATTTCCAAGCCGTGAGGATTTAGAAGGACGTTCTCCCAGATTAGACGAGCAAGATCCAGAACTAAGTTTCACACAGGTTCTCTGCCTTGATCCTTCCCTCGCCAATGCTCAGACTACTTCCATCCCTACTTGCAAGGGTAAATAGCATCCAATCAATAAAAAAACAAAATCCCTGTAGGGGCAGGTTTAGAGACAAGTCAATGGTTTACCAATAGATTTATTGCAAAACCTGCCCCTACGCATGATGGATATATCCCATTTGATGATTTGCGATCGCAATGGACTTATTGATCTTGCGATCGCGTATTTCTCAATTCTGCAATTTCTGCCAAGCTAAGCCCAGTTGCCCGTGCGATCGCCTCATCATCCAGCATATCCAACAATTTTGTAGCCGTTGCTAGCGTTGCATTCCTTTCTCCCTGCTCCAAACCTCGATTCAAGCCTTGCCGCTCCGCCTTAATGATCGCATTATGTTGATCTTGAATAAAGAACTCCTGATGCTCTAACTCATCTAACTCTTCAGCCGAAAGATTACCTTGTCTCGCAAATTCAAAGGCTTGCTTGATTTCTGGGACTGAATTCATACTCTCTGGCACAACATCTAAATCTAGGGCATGTTTGAGAAAATATAGCCACTTGTCCGCTAGGGTTTCTAGCACCATCAGTGCTTTGTCAAACTTGGGCAACTCAACAAATACCAGTTCCAGATCATAAATGGGATAGTCAATCAAAAAATCTTTTTCTTTTAAAATAAACCGAGAAGTCAATTGATTTATTTCGGGAAACATTACAAAATCAGTAATCGTCAGCGCAATCACAGGATTAAGTTGCGAATAGGATTGCCCAATACCGAGTTGAATGGAGTAAGCCTTAGCAGCATTGTAGAGAATGCGCTTCTCAAATCCTTCGATATTTAATACTTGCATCTCGATAATCACGCTTGTGCCATTATCGAGCTTGGCTTTGACATCGAGATAAGTATCCTTAACACCTCGGATGCGTGGAGCTAAATAAGGATTGAGAATTTCTAATTGCGAGATTCTGCTCTGACCATCGTAAAGCATCGCATTCAAAAAACTGATCAAGACATCATGGCTTTGTTCGGAGCCAAAGATTTTCTTGAACGCAAAATCAGTTTTTGGACTAATAAATCTCATATGCTCATGCCAACAGTTCCTAATCTCATTCTAGCAACAATGTATTTCTCTCTTATAGCGCTTTGCGCTCAAACCCAAACCAAGAAAAAATCTTGAAAGCGCTGCGAAGCAACGCTTTCAAGATTTTTTCTTGTAGCTCATTAGATCGGCAATTGCTGTCATATGATAGGCCTGGGGCGCAGCCCCTACAGAACGTAGGTTTTTCAGGTAGGGGCAAAGTCCCCTTGATTGCCCTGCTTTGCTAACAGCAAAAGATTCATCACCTGCGTTCCACGTAACATCAATTATTGAGTCAAATCGCTTTTAAGGATCAACCCAGCGATCGTCGGATTTGATTAGGGCAATTAACTGTTCTACACCCTCGGCTTCAGGTACACGCTTGATTTCTTCCTTGCCACGATAGAGCGAGATTGTGCCAGGGGTTTTGCCGACATAGCCATAGTCAGCATCTGCCATTTCCCCAGGCCCATTGACGATGCAACCCATAACCGCAATGTCCAAGCCAACTAAGTGGCTAGTTGCTTCGCGGACTTTATGTAGGACTTCTTCGAGGTTGAATAGAGTGCGACCGCAGGATGGACAGGCGACATATTCCACCATCGTTTTGCGGAGTCCGAGAGACTGCAAAATGCTATAGCAAACTGGAATTTCTTTCTCAGGAGCTTCGGTGAGGGAGACGCGGATGGTGTCACCGATACCTTGGGCGAGTAATGTGGCAATGCCTGCGGTGGACTTAATCCGACCATATTCGCCGTCGCCTGCCTCGGTTACACCTAAATGCAATGGATAGTCCATACCCAGTTGATCCATACGCTTAGCCATCAGTTGATAGGCGGCGATCATCACAGGCACACGGGAAGCCTTCATGGAAATAACAATATTTCTAAAGTCAAGATCTTCACAAATGCGAATGAACTCGATCGCAGATTCGACCATACCCTGAGGCGTGTCCCCATAGGTAAACAGCATCCGCTCAGCGAGGGAGCCATGGTTTACGCCAATTCGCATGGCTTTGCCCTGTTCCTTGAGAGACAAAACTAGGGGCTTGAGGGTGTCGCGGACTTTTTCGGCGATTTCGTCAAATTCTGATTGGGTGTATTCGGTGCGATTTGCTTTGGGTTTCTCGAATACATATAGCCCTGGGTTAATACGGACTTTGTGGATATGCTTGGCGACTTCGAGGGCAATTTTCATGCCGTTGTGGTGGACATCGGCAACCAGTGGCACGTCCATATAGGTACGTTTGAGCTTTTGACGTATTTCCGAGAGGGCGGCGGCATGAGCCATGCTGGGCACAGTGACGCGCATGATTTCGCAACCAATTTCATGCAAGCGGCGAATTCCTGCTACAGAGCCATCAATATCGAGGGTGTCTTCATTAATCATCGACTGCACCACAACAGGTGCGCCGCCGCCGATGGTGATATTGCCCACTTGCACAGGTCGAGTTTTGCGTCTGACAATTACACCAAGATTTTCGCTACCATCGATAATGGGTTCAGCTTTGGCGGCTTGTGTGCCATTTTGGATAATTTTCAGATTCTCAGAAACAGTCGTCATAAAACTTTTAGTGACATTCAGTTATTAGTTTATCTGAAAGTAGGTAAAATATAGCTTTATTCTTGTCTTTGATATCAGGATATAAAAGGTGATCATGCTAATGCCGATCTTGCTATTCACCGCTAAACTAAAAGTATTGGAAAAATCTAACAAAATTAGGCTACGGTCAATACACGAGCCAATTACAGTTCCATTTTAATATTTCAGAAATAAAAGCTAGTAAAGCTATGTCATTTTTACCATCACAACCTGCAACTGATTTGCGTACTGCCTATCGCGTATGTGACGTAAAGCCTTTGGAAGGGGATGATCTCGAGCGCTATTACGCCCAATTACGCCCAATTAGGTGAAGCGCGTAAAAGTGAGGCTATGATCAATATCAGCACGATGCTAGATTTGCAAGAGGAGCAGGAATTTAGCACGATTTTATTTACAGGTCATCGTGGGTGTGGCAAAAGTACCGAATTACGACTATTAGAGAGAAATTGGCGATCGCAATATCATGTTATTTATCTAGAAACCGATGAAGTGACTGATATTAACGATGTGGAATATACGGATCTGTATTTGTTGGTTGCTCAGTATGTGGAGTATGAGTTACGCAAATTAGGAATTCAACTAGATCGCGGTATTCTCAAAGATTTTGAAGACTGGTTTGCGGATATTACGGAGGAAACGGAACAGACTGTCGAAAGTTCAATTTCGTTAGAAGGAGAAGTAACATTGGGTGGCGAAAGTCCATTCCCCATTCCTTTTTTAGCAAAGCTACTTGCTAAGCTGACTTCACAGATTAAAGGTGGTGCAAAGGATAAAAAAGTTATTCGTAATATCTTAGAGAAAGATTTCTCGCGGTTGAAGGCGACAATTAATCTATTGCTAGATGATGCAACCAAAAAGCTTAAGAAAAAGCGTCCAGATTGTAAAGGACTTTTACTGATTTTTGACAATCTCGATCGCTGTCCGCCCCATGTAGCAAATCGGCTATTTTTTGACTATGCGGCTCAGTTACAAGAATTAAGAGCGACGGTTGTTTATACAGTTCCAATTTCAGCTCTATATTCGCCACGCGGGATCGGCAATAATTTTAATAAGCCGTCAATTGTGCCGATGGTGAATATTTATGAGTTTGAGCGCGATCGCGATGAATTGGCACTCAATGACAAAGGCTTACAAGCTCTGGTTCAGTTATTGCAAAGACGTATGCAGACTGACAAAATCTTTGCTTCAGAAACAGTGGTACTAGATGTAGTCCGTGCTAGTGGTGGTCATGTCAGACATTTGATGCAGATGATGCGCGAAGCTTGTATTACGGCAATCGGACGTGGACATAAAACGATTGAGTCCGATGATGCTGCCTATGCCATCAAGCAATTGCAGTTTAGTTTTGAGCGCGAAATTCCCGATCTTCACTATGCGGCGATCGCTAATACCTATCGCTCTAAGCGTGCTGCTAATGATGAGACTGGTCAACAGACTCTTTTCAATACATCGGTATTGGAATACAACGGTAAACAACGCTGGAACTATCCCCATCCTACGGTAATGCAAATAGATGCTTTCCAAAGAGCCGTTAACGCCATCGGGCAACCCTGAAGAAGATTTTCTTCTCCGCAATGCCGAAGCTTTGCAGAAAATCGCGATTTTTGCCGATCTTTCTGAAGGCTTTACGGTGGGTTTTGTGGAAGTTAATTTAGAACGTGATCGCAATTTTACGATTCGAGCCTTAGAGTCAAGCAAGAAAAATCCCGAACTTCAATGGATTTCGCTGCATTTTGACGATCCAGATTTGCACTATTTAATCGCTGCAATTACTGATTCTTTGCAAAACGTGGAATTAATTCCAGACAGAAAAACAGTCTTATTAATCAGTGGTTTGGAAAAAACAATCGGTGGTTATGGCGACTATCCACCACTTTTGAGCAATCTCAATATTGCCCGTGATACCTATGGTCACAAGTTGCCCTATCCGATCTTATTCTTGTTACCAAGTTACGCGATGACGCGCTTTGCAAGGTTTGCTCCAGACTTTTGGGCATGGAAATCGATTGAGGTTCGCTTACAAAGTGATATTCCAACGCCTGAGCGATCGGTTGCTCAGATGTCTATCATTCCTAACGATCAAATAATAATCCCTGTTTCTCTAGATCGCTTCGATCTACTCCATCGATTGATTGAAGAATATTCACAACCAACTCTTACTCGCGCCGATCTCCTAAATCAGCTTGGACAGGCTTATGAATCTCATATCAAATATGTCAAAGCGGAGCAAGCTTATCAAGAATCTCTCAAGCTATACTCTGCTCTAAATAATGACTCTCAAAAAGCAGAAATTCTCACTAACCTCGCAGGGCTATATGATTCTCAAGGAAGATATAAAGAAGCAGAATTTCTCTTTAAGCAAGCACTTTCTATTAGGAGAGAACTATTCGGAGATCACCATCCCGATGTCGCTACTAGTCTGAATAATCTCGCATTAATAGACTATTCGCAAGGAAGATATGAAGAAGCAGAATCACTTTTTAAACAATCTCTGAAGTTGAGACAAGAACTATTAGGTGATCACCATCCCGATGTCGCTACTAGTCTGAATAACCTTGCAGAGTTGTATCGTTCACAAGGGAAAGATAAAGAGGCAGAACCTCTCTTAAAACAATCTCTGGAGTTGAGACAAGAATTATTCGATGATCATCATCCTAATATCGCAACTATTTTAAGTAACCTTGCAGAGTTGTATCATTCGCAAGGTAGGTATGAAGAATCCGAACCGCTTAGTAAAAAAGCCTTGGCACTATATCAAGAACTATTAGGTGATAGCCATCCCGATGTTGCTACTAGTCTCAACAATCTAGCTAGTCTTTACCATTCACAAGGTAGATATGAGGAAGCGGAGACTCTTTATCAAAAAGCTCTTACTTTGATGTCAGAACTATTAAGAGATGAACATCCCGATGTTGCAAAGATTCTAAACAACTTTGCGGCTTTACGTTACAACCAGAATCTTTATGATGAGGCAGAAGCGCTATTTCTGCAAGCACTAAAAATTCAGGAGGCTGTTCTCAGTAGCGATCATCCACATACTCGCACGACGCGGGGGAATTACGAAATATGCTTAAAAGCCAAGAAGAGTAAGTCAAGATCTTCAAAAAACAAAGGATTTGGGCGATCGCCTACGATGAAGTAACATATATTGCAAGATAAATATATTTTTCCATGAATTACTTTCCTGCTAATCGCAGTTTTGCTTACCTTACGTCACCAGCGATCGCATCCATACCAAACAAGCAAAATGTGGTGATTATTCAGCCGATGGGGGCGATCGAGCAGCATGGCGCACATTTACCATTGATCGTTGATGCGGCGATTAGTATAGGGGTGTTAGCAAGAGCTTTAGAGAAATTAGATCCAGAGATTCCTGCTTATGCTTTGCCACCTTTGTATTATGGTAAATCCAATGAGCATAGTACTTTTGCAGGCACGATTACGATGCGATCGCAGACGATGCTAGCGATGTTGACAGACATTGCTGAGAGTGTTTATCGAGCAGGATTTCGGAAATTAGCTTTGATGAATTCCCACGGTGGACAGCCGCAAATTTTGGAAATAGTTGCTCGCGATCTCCATGAGAAATATTCTGACTTTGCCATATTCCCTCTCTTTACTTGGCGCGTTCCCAATGTTGCCAAAGAGCTTTTGACGGAAAAAGAATTAGAATTTGGAATTCATGGTGGCGATGCCGAAACTAGCCTGATGTTGGCGCTTTTGCCTGAACAGGTACAGATGGATAAGGCAGTTACCGAATATCCCTATGGCTTGCCTGAAAATAGTTTGCTCAGTATGGAATCGGCAAATCCCTTTGCATGGGTGATGCGCGATTTGACACGCAGCGGTGTGTTGGGTGATGCTAAGGCTGCAACTAGAGAAAAGGGTGAAAAGATACTTGATTCTCTAATTGATGGTTGGGTGCAATTGATCGAAGATATTTACAAATTTGAGCAACCTAAAGCATATGGCAATCATCTCCTCTAAACCAAATCAAAATCCGAATCCAGAAGGCGATCGCCTGAATGATCAAACTGCTCAAAATCCTATTCCAGTTACTGAACAAGCTGCCAGCAAAAAATCCACCTCCCGATCGCCTAAAAAAGCACCCAAAAAAGAGGTGGCATCGCCAGAAATGCAACAGGCGTTAGATTTATTGCAAGCGGAAGCCACACCAGAGGAGAAACTAGAAGATCAACTTGCCAAAGATGCTCCTGCTCAAGTTTCAGTTGATATTAATATTCGCCCCAAAAATCTCGCAGACTATATTGGACAAAAAGATTTAAAAGAACTGCTAAATATTGCGATCGCGGCGGCAAAATCGCGATCTTCAGCCCTCGATCATTTGTTGTTATATGGCCCCCCAGGGTTAGGTAAAACTTCTCTGGCTCTAATCATTGCTCAGGAAATGGGCGTGCAATGTAAAATCACTTCGGCTCCTGCCCTTGAAAGACCTCGCGATGTGGCAGGATTACTAGTTTCTCTGCAACAGGGAGATATTCTCTTTATCGATGAAATCCATCGCTTACCGAGTGTAACGGAAGAGATTCTCTATCCTGCAATGGAAGATTATCGACTTGATATCACGATTGGCAAAGGACAAGGGGCAAGGATTCGCAGCGTGCAGTTAAATAAATTTACGCTGATCGGGGCGACTACGAGAATTGGATCTTTATCTTCACCATTGCGCGATCGCTTTGGCTTTGTGCAACATTTCCGTTTCTATGAGCAGGATGAACTAACGCAAATTGTGTCCCGCAGTGCCAAGATTCTAGAGACTCCAATCCATGATGATGGTGCGATAGCGATCGCGGCAAGATCACGCGGTACGCCTCGGATTGCTAATCGTCTCTTAAAGCGAGTGCGCGACTATGCCGAAGTTAAGGCAAAGGGCGAACAGATTACAGGTGCGATCGCAGAATCAGCACTGGAATTATTTAATGTCGATCCGAAAGGTTTGGACTGGATCGATCGCAAATTATTAACGGTGTTAATTGAGAACTTTAATGGTGGCCCCGCAGGTTTGGATACCTTGGCGGCAGCAACGGGTGAGGATGCTCACACGATTGAGGAAGTCTATGAGCCATATTTATTACAGATTGGCTATATCAATCGTACACCTCGCGGTCGGGTGGCTACAGCCGCAGCATGGAAGCATTTGGGCTATTCTGTGCAAACTGCGATCGCGGGTTTGTTGTAGTATGCGATCAGCTTTCTCAAAAATCAACCAAACAGCGATTGCCATTCAGCGTCTAATAGCGATTATCTCCAGTCCCAAAACATCGTAAATCCCTGCTAATAATAGCTAAAATGTTGTAGTGCTACAATTGATTGGCGATCGCTCAAATTACCCAGCGCAAACAATTATGTTACAGACAATCCAAGGAATATATCGGAACGGTAAGATCGAATTAGCAGAAACCCCTCAAGATATTACGGAGAGCCAAGTTTTTGTAACTTTCTTTAAGCCTCAGTCAGTTAGTCTTGCTAGTCAGTTTATGTCGTTTGGGATGTTTTCAGGTTCTCAACAATCGACCGAAGCTGATTTTAGAGATGCTGAGTTTAATGGCGATGTTGATGATGCTCTTGGCTGGGTGTGATTCTAGTAATATGAAGTATATTCTTGATACGCACGCTTTAATTTGGTTTTTGGAAGGTAATGCTCGTTTAGGTTTGACCGCTAAAAAAATTCTTTCGGATTCAAGTAGTGAATTGATTTTACCTGCGATCGCTTTAGCTGAGTCGGTATGGATTGTGAGTCGTGGCAAGACTTCAATTCCTTCTGTTGATGCTTTGCTAAAGGTTGTGAAAGATGACAAACGAATTTCTGTCTATCCGTTGGATTCTGATGTGATTGAAAAAAGTGTAAAGCTCGCTTCTATTAATGAGATGCACGATCGCCAGATTGTATCAACTGCTTTAGTGATAGAGGGGCAAGGCAATCAGGTAGCTCTCTTGAGTTGCGATCAGAATATTTGTGCAGCGAATTTGGTTGCGATTGTTTGGTAATCACCTGACTAATCGCCACCTCCTGTTCCTTAACCGCAGTCTCGCGCAGAGTTGCCAGAAAGTCACGGAACTTTTGGATACCAACATCGAAGCCTTTAGCTAAGGCACTTTAGTATAGGCTTTTGAATATTCTCAATTATGGTAATATCCAAAAGTTTCACTACGGTAGTAGATAGTAGAAGAGATTGAGATATACTTAAGCATTATATTTATGTTTTCCATCTAGAAATAAAAACTGTAGCAAAATGTCTCAGATCAAATCGTTTAAACTACCTTCTTCTTTTGACATTTACAATACAGAGCCTCACTTAACATTAGATCCAGTATCAAAAATCAATATTTTTGTTGGATCAAACAATTCTGGTAAAAGTCGTTTTCTTAGGATGCTGTCAACTCAAGATAAGCACGATATCTCATTGGCAGATGTATCTCTAAGTTTGATTAATGAACAGATTAGACAGATCCTAAGTGAACTTAGAAAACTTATGTCAGAGAATGAATTGGATAAAATCCGCGAATTTAGTGAAAAATCCATAGATAATCTGATGGAATTACCAGATTTTATAAGTTTAAATTCAGATAGCTATCAAAGTTGGAGAGATGATTTTAAGTCTTGGGAAGCTTTCCCAGAAATAACTAGCATAGACATGGCGTTGTTGCATGAATAAAAAGAAGCCAAAAGATGGAGGATCTTAGGATAGACAATTAACGAACAACAGAACAGGAGACAGGTTTA